>JAHDGY010000040.1 GCA_020631555.1 Flavobacteriales bacterium
TTATTATAGAAGCTGAACAACCCTCGAAAGTCATTTTATAAGGAACGACTATGTAAAGAACAAGGCAACCTACACCAAACGAATCACTTCACAAAAACGTCAGGAAGCGGAAGTAGAAAAATTAATAGAAGAAGTTTTCGGTCAGCTACCCACTATATATCATGCGAGTGGGTTTCCCCACCCAAAGCTAATGTGCCTAACAGAAAATAGTATCGAAGCCTTCCACTGGGGATTGATACCACACTGGATAAAATCCGAAAAAGATGCGAAATCTATCCGCAATAAAACTCTCAATTGCAGATCATAAACGATGTTTGAAAAACCTTCGTTCCGCGACTCGGCAAAACACCGCAGATGCTTAGTTGTAATCGACGGGTTCTACGAACACCATCATGCCAACGGAAAAACCTACCCCCATTTTATTCAGCATAAAGAAAAAGAACCACTTACCATTGCAGGGTTATGGTCGGAATGGATTTCCCTGTCTCGTGAAATTAAACATACTGTGACTTTTGGAAATCAATAGGTACAAAAAAGCTCATAACTTACCGCTAAACAAAATTGTTCTAATAGTAGATTTGGAGACAATCCATAATCAAAACCCTATCTTCGCGGTAACATGATCAAAGAGACTATCATCGCCGTTGCTTTATTTGGCTCATCGGCCCTAACAGGCCAACGCTATGCCGACTCGTCCACTTTCATACCGCACATTAGTGCGAGTTACGCGTTCCAATTACCTGGCGGAGATATGGCAAAAAGGTTTGGATGGAATTCAAACATCGGGTTGAATGTTGATTTTAAATTAGCAAATCATCTTGTTCTAGGAGTTCAAGGCTGCTACATATTCGGCAGCAAAGTTGAAGAAAACACCATCCAAGGCATTCAAACAAAGCAAGACCAACTTATCAATAAATTTGGTCAATACGGACTCTGGGCAAAATTCGAAAGAGGAGGCACTTTTATGGGGTATATTGGATATAGGTTGCCTGCTTTTGGATCCAATCAAAATTCGGGATTAGAATTACGATTAGGCTTAGGATACATGATCCACAAAATAAAATTTGACAATGAACGAAGTTCTGTACCGCAGATCGACGGCGAATATGCAAAGCTCTACGATAGGTTAACACACGGATACAGCACCATGCAATACTTTGGCTACACGCACATTAGCAGCAACGGACTGACCAACTTCAACATCGGATTGGAATTTCACCAGGGTTTTACAAAAGGCAAACGAGACTTTCAGGCAGACACCCAATCCCCATACCTTGGAAACAGGTTGGATCTCCTATATGGAATTCGCTTTGGCTGGATAATTCCTTTTAGAAGCAGAACCCAGCAAGAATATTATTTGAACTAGTATGAGGCAACTGTATTCTGTTTGCATCCAGTTGTACGGATTAGCACTTTTACTCATATCGCCTTTTCATAGCAAGGCAAAGCAAATGATAGCCGGTCGCAAATATTGGAGGAAAGATCTTACCAAAAAGCTAATGACGATCGGAGAAAATAGAATTTGGTTTCATTGCGCATCATTAGGGGAATTTGAACAAGCAAGACCCATTATCGAAGCGATAAAAGAAAACAACTCAGATACAGAAATAATCTTGACGTTCTTCTCTCCTTCGGGATATGAAATCGGAAAATCATGCGAATTGGCAAGCGCCGTAAGCTACCTTCCACTAGATTCAAAAATAAATGCTATTGACTTTTTAAATGTCGTTAAACCAGTGAAGGCGTATTTTATTAAATACGAATTCTGGTTCAACTTTATGACGGCAATTTCTTGCAAGAATATTCCACTATATTTTGTTTCCAGCACTTTTCGCAGGGAACAATTGTTTTTTCAATGGTACGGTGGCTGGTTCCGCCAACAATTGAACAACGTGACGCATTTCTTTGTTCAGAATCAAAAGTCGTTTGAACTTTTACAATCAAATGGAATTGACAACTGCACAAAATCTGGAGATACTCGATTTGATCGCGTCATTAAAACACCAGCTTCTGCCAATCGTAATGAAATACTTGAATCCTTTTGTGGATCAGATCCGACTCTTATTCTTGGGAGTTCGTGGCATTCAGAAGAAAAAATGCTGGCTGAGTTTTTGGCAACGGAGGAATGTAATTTTAAAATTATCATTGCCCCACACGATGTTAGCAGAAGACATATTGAATTCATTCAGGGCCTAATATCGCTGGAAAGCACCCTCTACTGTGAAACTAACCCCAATCGGGTTAAAAATTTTCAACTATTAATTATGGACTGCATCGGGCTTTTGGCTGATGCGTACCAATATGGACAATTAGCTTTTGTAGGCGGCGGATTTTCAAACGCGCTGCACAACGTACTTGAACCCGCTACATTCGGATTGCCAGTTTTATACGGCAACAACCACGATAAATACCCTGAAGGATTTGATTTAGCATCCACCGGAGGAGGAATTAGAATAGGCAACCAAGCCGAATTCAACTCTGTGCTAAAAAGACTACTTTCTGACAAATCTGCTATGCAAGTTGCCGGCCAGGCTGCAAGAAAATTCATCACCGACCGAATCGGGGCAACCGAAATAATATTAGATCTGACCTGATTTATTTCTTCGCAAGGGCAAGCAACACACCGAAACAAACTACCAGACTAATCAATACGTTGACTAAAGCAATCCACAAATTACCCTCCCTGATCAATTGAACGGTTTCATTGCTAAACGTGGAAAATGTGCTCAGTCCACCACACAGACCAATAACCAAGAAAGCCGTCCAATTTGAGTTTACATGCTCCCGAGACATGACCAACCAATAAATTAGAACCAGAATTAGACAACTAGCAAAATTGGCCAACAACGTTCCCAGAGGAAACTTCACCGTCCAATTTAGACCCATCACCAAATTGGAAATCCCATACCTCAACACGCTCCCAACCCCACCGCCAATAAAAATCGCAAGTGCCGTCGACATCGTTATTTGTTATGTTCAATCACATAATTGAGCACCTTCTCCATCAAATGAGCACGATCCTTTCCGCGCACGTTATGCCTGTGCATTGGATAAGGGAAAAAATCTACTTGAACACCTTCCGAAACACATTTCTTAACGAACGCTAAGTTATGTTGCATAACCACGACGTCATCTGACGTTCCGTGAATCAATAATAAGTCCCCCTGTAAATTCTTAACATTTTGCAGCAAGCTAGTTTTCTTATAGCCATCAGGATTTTCATTTGGTGTATCCATATAACGTTCACCATACATTACTTCGTACCATTTCCAATCGATAACTGGCCCACCAGACACACCGGTTGTAAACTGATCGGGATAATTTAACATTAGTGAAATGGTCATAAACCCGCCAAAACTCCAACCGTGAACAGCTATACGATCTTTATTCACGTAATCCAGGGTTTTCAAATAGTCAATACCAGTGATTTGATCTTTCATTTCCAATTGCCCAAGTTGCCTAAAAATCGCACTTTCAAATTCGAACCCGCGATGTTTCGAACCTCTTCCGTCTACAGTAAACACCAAATAGTCCTTATTTGCGAGCCAATGCATCCATAAACTAGCTCCACCCATCCAAGAATCAGTTACCAACTGGGCGTGCGGCCCACCATAAACATAAACAAGAACTGGGTACTTCTTGTTCTGATCAAAATCGCGCGGCTTAATTAATCGACCATGCAACTTTGTACCATCCTCTGCTGACAGTTCAACGAACTCACACTGCCCTATTTTATAACCAACCAATGGATCTTCGATCTTATTTAGAACAGTAGATTTTCTTTTTTTGACATTAATCACATTGGTACGCGCCGCAACTGTACTGCTTGAAAAGTTATCAATCAAGTAAGTTCCAGCTTTGTTCATGTTAACCGAATGACTTCCAGGCTCTTTAGTTAACTGCGTAACTTTTCCATTCTTCAAATTTACTTTGTAGCAATGAAGTTGTTTAGGATCAGGCCCTGTTCCTGAAACGAGAACCTCCTTCTTCGTAAAACCTACAATATCATCCACTACCCACTTAAAATTCGTAACCTGCTTAATCAACTTCCCATCTGTATTATATTGATACAGATTCATAAAACCATCTCTTTCACTCAACCAAATAAACTCTGACGAACTATTTGGCAGGAAAAACAATCCATTCTCAGGCTCTACCCACTTGTCACCTTTTTCTTCGAAAAGCGTTTTGATAAACTTTCCAGATTTCGCATCAAATTTATTGAGGTGTAGATGGTTTTGCCCTCTATCCAATTCAGCGACATAAATAAAGTTACCTTCTGGCCCCCATGTCACATTTGTAACATAATCTTCATCTCCTCCTTGCTTTTCCAGATAAACTACCTTTTTGGTAATCAAACTATAAATCCCAACATTTCCGTGTTCGCTTTCCTGTCCCGCCATAGGATATTTTACATTAACCAAACTTCCTGGCGTTGTTGTGATATCCAACAGAGGATAGTTCGCTACATTGCTTTCATCCTTTTCATAAAATGCTAAAGCAGAAGCGTCGGGTGACCAAAATGTTCCCTTGCTAATTCCAAATTCAAACCTGTGGATTGCCTGACCACTAACAACATTCGTGTCTGAATGTTCGGTCACGGCCAACATCGAATCCTTGGCTGTTGCAATAAACAGTTTATTTCCAATTGTATAAGCCGCCAATTTCATCCCGTCGGCAAAATCTACGTTTTCAAAATTCGATGGAAGAGAAAGAATTGTACTCGAATTCATCTTATCAAGGTTAAACGAGTAGGCCTTATTCTTAAATTGAAAACGAAATTCGTCAGCGTTGTGCCACTTAATGTTAGGGAACCGTTTTAGCTCCGAAGCCATCCCAACGGACACTTGCTTCTTGGTAAACATTGCGCCACCAACAGCCTCATCTTTGCCGGTATATCGCGAGACAATCAATGTATCATTGTTAATGAAACTGTATGCGCCTTGAGCCCCTCCTTTAACCCACTGCAGATTCCTCCAATATTTCGGATACAAACCATTGTAGTAAGGCAATACAGCCTGGTCAAGTGTAAGGTCTTTTAGTTGCTGAGCCAATGCAATTCCTCCAATTAAAATTAGCCCCAACGCAATAAAGTTTTTCATTTTTCAGATTCATTTTGTCCTCAAAAATAACATTCACATCATAGAGGAATCAACCATTCCAAGGAAAAGTGGTACCTTTATTAGACTCTAAATAAAAAAATGTTACGGCTGTAACTTTTAGCAAGTGTTAATTGTTTCACTTAACACGTGACTACATTTGGTTTGAATAGGAGTGATTTTAATAACGTTGTAGAAACCTTGACCGATCGGGTATATGGTTTTGCTCTGAGCTTGCTCGCGAACGAACACGATGCTAGAGACATTGTTCAAGATTCGTTTGAGAAGCTTTGGAAGCAAAGAAGAAAGGTAAAGCCTGCTAAAGCTAAAGCTTGGCTATTCGCCACGACTTACAACGCATCAATCAACTTATTAAAGAAAAAGAAACCGATGTACGTGGAGGACTATTGTAAGATTGAGCCTTTCGTCACAACTGGTAGTTTTGAGCTTCAAAATTTAGTGGAGCACTGTCTTAATCTTTTGCCGGATGTTCAACGTTCTGTGCTTACACTCCGAGACAAGGAAGGATATAATTATCAGGAAATAGGTGAAATAATGAATTTAAATGAATCGCAAGTTAAGGTCTATCTTTTCCGGGCGAGAAAAAAAATAAAAGCACAACTAAAAGATTTGTCAGCGCACGTAGCATGATTATTTCCGAAAAAAATAGCGATAAGTGGTTTTTTGACTACCACGAAGGAAATCTTTCTCGTCATGAGCAAATTGAAGTTGAACAATTTGTAAAGCAAAATCCGCATTTACAAGAAGAATTTGAAGCTTGGGGAAACAGCTTTTTACCAACAGGAATAAGCACTGCATCGTATGGAAATGTTTCCAAATTGAAACGGTCAAAAACCTTCATTAACAATCGCCAAAACAATCTGATCGCATTACTGTGCTTGCTATTGATGGTTGGAGTTGATTGGAGTTCTATAGGTAATAATTCGAATGGTGAACCATTCGTGAAAGGGAAGGTTCTAGATTTTACAGAATCGGTTGATAACAAAAATGCTCAACTGCTCGTAAACACGGTAGCCAATCAGAAACAATTAGACTTTAGACCACATGAAAATGAACTCTTTACCAGGACCGTTGCTGATGTTAAATCGCAATCTTCAGACAATAATTTCAGTCTATCGACTGTTGAAAGACCTTCAGAAATAAAACTATATCAGTGTATTTATGATGAGTCAAACCACAGAATCACTATCCTCCACTCTTACAACAACGAAAAGAGTAATGATCAGTGGAACACATTAAAAGCAATCCGCCAAATTGAACAGTCAGAGGTGAACTCAAAAAATTCGAAATTAAATACCACCGGAAGAAAACACCGCATAGTAATGCGTAGACGAAATCTTGGTTTCAAAAATTTAGGCAAACCTGTTTTTTATCATGAAAACCAAAACATATTTGCTGTAAATGCAGGGCTAATCAATTTCGACAAGCACAGCACTATTAGAACCAATATGCGTTTGAGTCGGCCATCTTCTCAGGATGCTTTGGTCGTCAATCAACTTTCTTACAACCAATACATAAGATTTATTAAAGGTGGAATTGGAGTCAGCACACAGTACAGCTCCTACCAAGATGGAATGCTTAGAAACCTTGAAGTTAACTTAATGTACGCATCATCAATTAAGCTGTCAAGAACTGCTACCCTCAACCCATCCGTCAATTTTGGATTTGGGAGCATTAGATCCAACTTTTCAAAAGTGAATTACAAAGATATTGGGCTGGGCGTTTTGCTAAATACCAATAGCTTCCAGCTAGGTCTAAGTGCGCAGCATATTTTTGAACCAAAAGCTAGCCCCCTCAACAACAACAGTGAACACACCAAAATAGCCAGAGCTTTTACCGTATTTGGAGGAACTGATTATAAGATTCCACATCAAAACATAACTTTGTCTCCGCAACTAGTTTACATGCAACAAGGTACAAACAAGGAATTGTGGGCTAATACCACACTTAGGTACAACTGGTTGATGGTTGGAGCCGGACTATCTACAGATCTATCAACATCAGTTCTACTAGGATTTACCAAGGCAAAATTTGGATTTAATTACAGTTTCGACTGGACCAAATCTTCGCTTGCACAACAATATTTTCCCTCGCACGAATTTTGCATTCGACTTACTTTAGGAGCTAAAAATGCAAATGAATTAATCTTCAAACCAGAGTAAGTATTGAATCAAAAAATAAATAATAATTTAGCGGAACTATTATGAACTATAGTATAATTCTCAAAGTATTTAAAGTTAGCGTTACAATGCTTCTGCTTTGGGTTGTGGGGGTTGGAAAAGTAAATGCTCAAGACCCAGAATTTACTCAGTTTTACGCCAACCCACTTTACCTCAATCCCGCATTCGCCGGTACAAACATGTGCCCTCGTGTAGCGATTAATTACCGAAATCAATGGCCTTCTCTTTCCGGAACCTTTGTTACTTATAGTGCCTCGTATGATCAGCATGTAAATGTTCTACATGGCGGTCTTGGATTCATTGTTGTTCACGACCAGGCTGCGAAAACTTTAAGCTCCACTAGAGCTAGCGGAATATACTCGTACCAATTACCAGTGACGAGAAAATTCTCCATTCGATTTGGGCTAGAAGCTGCATTTTTCCAGAAAAGACTGGATTGGAACAAATTAACTTTTGGAGATATGATTGATCCAAGAAGAGGGTTTGTATACCAAACAGGAGATGTTCCAAGAGGTGGTTCTGTTAGCAACATCGATGTGTCAGCTGGAATTGTTGGATTTAGTAAAGTTGTCTATTTCGGTGTCGCAGCGCATCACTTAAACGAACCAAACGAATCTCTATTGAATGGCAAGGATACTAAGCTACCAATGAAAATTACAGCCCACGCCGGAGCTATGATTCCAATTGACGGAGCAGGATCTAAGTACAATAAAAAAGCCCCGTATATATCTCCAAATCTGCTATTTAGAATGCAAGGCACATTTACTCAGCTCAACATGGGACTGTACTTGAAAAAAGGAGCATTTACCGCAGGTATATGGTACCGAAATAGAGATGCATTCATTGTTTCTTTCGGAATGCAAACGGAGGTATTTAAGGTTGGCTACTCTTACGATGTTACTGTTTCAAAACTAACTCCAACATCTGGTGGCTCACACGAGGTTTCCTTAGGATTTGATTTCCCATGTAGACCTAAGAAAAAGACGTTCAGGGTAATTAGCTGCCCTTCATTTTAATTTGGAATTTACCTAACAATTGAGGTTAATGAGGCTTCGCAATGCTCAGCTTGCATTAACTGTTAAACTTTATTCCTGCTCCACATTATTCATTACTGTGGTCTGTTGTTTAATCGATTCCTTGTGGACAATTTGTAATAAACGGTCCATAAACTCTTCACTCAGACCAAGCATTTTCCCAAAGTACTTTCGTTGCTTTACGATTTCATCCCAGCGATTTACTTGCAAAATTGTAACATCGTTCTTCTTCTTATAGGAACCTATTTCAATAGCCACCTTCATTCTATCTGCAAGAAATTGTATGATATTCTCGTCAATTCTGTCAATCCTTTCACGCAGCTCTGCTAACTTAGTTTTAAGCTCTTTAGCATCCACTTCTGCCTGCCGCAAAACCAAACCTCTTACAATTTTCCATAACTGCTTTGGAGTTACCTGTTGCTTTGCATCACTTAAGGCTACCGAAGGCTGAACGTGAGATTCAATCATCAACCCATCCAAATCTAAGTCCATCGCCTTCTGAGCAATAAACGGCAGTAATTCCGTATTCCCCGCAATGTGGCTTGGATCACAGATGATTGGAATTTCAGGACACATAAGCTTGAGCTCAATCGGAAATTCCCATTGCGGTATATTGCGATAAATCGTTTTCTCAAATGGCGAAAACCCCCTATGTATTGCACCTAATTCCGTGATACCAGCTTGATTTATTCTCTCCAACGCTCCAAGCCACAAATTCAAATCGGGATTTAAAGGGTTTTTTACCAACACCGGAATATCCACCCCTTTCAAAGCATCCGCTATTTCTTGTACCGAAAAAGGATTCACAGTTGTTCTCGCCCCTAACCATAGAACATCTACACCAGCCTTCAGACATGCCTCTACATGTTGTGCATTTGCAACTTCAGTTGTTACCGGAGTTCCAATTTCTCGCCCGGCATTAACCAACCATTCCAACCCTCCTACTCCTACTCCCTCAAAAGAGTTCGGTCGCGTACGAGGTTTCCAAATTCCAGCTCGAAGAAGAGTCGGTTTTTGAACATTGGCTATTTCTTTGGCAGTCTCCATTACCTGCTCCTCACTCTCTGCACTGCAAGGCCCGGATATTATCCATGGCTTGTCCAACGACAAAGACCATTCTTCCTTTGGTTTAATCTCTAACGCACTCATAATTCATTCATCAATTAAATCTAATTTAACTTCATTTTTATCCTGCCCATCCAGTATTTTTCTCACTCGATTAGCGTCTAACATCATCATTTTCAAGGAATTGTCATTTTTTTCTAAAATATCTTGTTTGAAAGCCAATAGCCTTTCTATATATTCATCTAAAGCCTTGGCTAAAAAATCCTTGTTTTGTTGGAATATTGGAGACCACATTTCAGACGAACTTTTAGCCAATCGGACAGTGGATTCAAATCCAGAACCAGCCATATTAAAAATCAACCGCTCGTCTTTTTCTTTGTCTAACACCGTTAAAGCCAAAGCAAAAGAAGAAATATGGGATAAATGTGACACATAAGAAATATGCTGATCATGTTGTGCCGAATCCATCCGAATAATCCGCATCCCTAGCATATTGTAAATTTTTTGCACAATGCCAAGTGCCTCGGAGCTACTTTCCTCCGCATCACATACGATTCCAATTTTACCTTCAAATAATCCAACGTGAGCAGCCCGTGGCCCTGAATTCTCAGTACCTGCAATGGGATGAGTTGCCACAAATTGCTTCCGATTCGAACGGCCAGATACAGCAGAGCAAATACCAACCTTAGTTGAGCCAACGTCCATGAGTACCTGCTTAGAAGACAAATGGTCTAATATCTCTGGAACAAATTTCCTAGCTGCATCGACTGGAATCGCAACAATGATCAACTCAATGTCTTCAAGAAATAAGATCAAATCATTCAAATTGAAAGAACCCGGGCCATCACCTGCAAACTCATCAATAAGCCCAAGTTCAAGGGCCGCTTTTGCATTTGCAGCATTCAAATCCACTCCTTTTATCTTAGTAGCGAATCCGCGATGCTTTAATTCCTTCGCAATCGAACCACCAATTAATCCTAATCCAATTACTCCAACTTTCATAACTCAACTTCTTTAATTCTATCAATGGCCCGGTTTAGTTTTTCTTCAGGACTGCACAAAGAAATTCTAATGAATCGGTTACCATTACTACCGAAAATTGAACCTGGTGGTACAAACACCCGACATTTGTCCAATATTTTATCCGCAAAAACCTCTGCATTTGGTTCAAAATCAGGAATTTTAGCCCACAAAAACATTCCTTGTTGGTTGTCCTCGAATCTGCAGTCCAACAATTGTAAGATCTGCTCTGCCAGTAATTTTCTTCTAACATAAACTTCATTCAATCCTACATACCAGCTCTTGGGCAAACGCAAAGCCGTAGACGCAGCTTCCTGCGTGGATAAGAACATCCCAGAGTCCATATTGCTCTTAAAACGAAGGATTATATCAATCCAATCCGAGTTCCCAACTACCCAGCCTATGCGCCAACCTGCCATATTATGAGATTTGCTCAGTGAACCTAGTTCCAAACAAACCTCTCTACTACCTTCAACATTAAAAATACTTCGTGGCGAATCTGTTAAAATCTGACTGTACGGGTTGTCATTAACAATTATGAATTTATTTTTTCGAGCCAATGCGATTAACTTCATAAGTATTTCTTCATTTCCGGCTACCCCTGTTGGCATATTAGGATAGTTAATCCACATCAATTTCACCCTATCTAGATCCTGATTTTCTATGCAATCCAAATCAATTTGCCAACCCGTTGACTCATTCAAGTCATATTCAATAATATTCGCACCGGTTAAATTTGAAGCAGCGCGATAAGTTGGGTAGCCTGGATTTGGAACCAGCACAGAATCCTCAGCATTTAAGAATGCCATTGCAATGTGCATTATTCCTTCTTTAGAACCGATCAATGGTAGCACCTGGGCGTCTGAATTCAAACCCACACCATGGTGTTCAGAATAATAAGAACTTATCGCCTCTCTCAAATCAGCAAGTCCGCGATAACCCTGATACCCATGACTTGTATCAAGACTTGCACATCTAACTAACGTTTTCACAACATCCGGATGAGGTGCCAAATCGGGATTACCAATACCCAAATTGAAGATGTCTGCTCCACCTTTGTTTAAATCGGCGATTTCCCGAAGTTTCCTAGAAAAGTAATATTCCTCAACTTCTCCTAACCGTCTTGCTGAATCAATTTGCATGAGCTGAAGCTTTATTAAATCCCGATCGCTTGTATTCCCCTAACAAGGTATATTCAGCAGCATTGGTCTTTACCATTCGAATCGCGTTCTGGTAGTTGCTATAGTCATCCCATTCAATATCCAAATGAAAATAATACTGAGATGGTTTTCCAACCAAAGGAACAGATTGCAAATTCGTTAGGTTTATCCGATTTTCGTTGAATATGTTTAAAACTGAAGCCAAACTCCCAATTTGGTGACCGAGCTGAATACAAATGGAAGCCTTATCATTTTCGTTAGAAATATTGGCCTCCTTGTCAAGAACCAGGAATCTAGTAAAATTCTCCTTATTGGTTTGCACACCCCTTTCTACTAATTCCAATCCAAAAAGTTCTGCACATCGCGCACTGGCTATCGCTCCATGGCCTTGCATTTTTCCATTGGCAATCATTTGCGCACTGCCAGCAGTATCCTTTTGTTCCTGAATCGTCCTATTTTCTAATGCTAGCAAGAACTCCGTGCACTGCGCTATCGCAATAGGATGCGAATGGATAGTATGAATATCGCCTAATTTGGTTCCCGGCAGGGCAAGCAAGTTCATATCAATACGTGTAAAAACCTCCCCAACCACCTTGAGATCAAACTGTTTTATTAGACCATAATTCCCAAGCAAACTTCCAGCGATTGTATTTTCAATTGCCATTACGCAATGATCAACTGTACCATCTGCAACTTTTTGACACAAACTGGAAAACAACAAACATTCTTCAATCAGAATATCGCTTCCAAAATATTTCTTCGCAGCCACCTCATGAAACGACCCGCTAACCCCCTGAATTCCTATTACCATTTTTCGTTCCATTAAATTTCAAACATTAAAAAAGGCCCTTCAAAATCTGAAGAGCCTTCCATATAAAATATTCTTTACACAATTAGCTCTTTCTCAATCTGAAAAAATAAAACCAAAAGTGTATTTCGTAGTTCCTAATCATTGGTAACGCAAAGTTAACGCTATAATGATCAAACAAACAAACAATCGGTAAACTTTATTTATAATATTGTTTTTTAGCTAGTTAATAAAAACCATAATCAATTAGTACTACCTTTATGATCGATTATTATATAGAAAAGGTTAACATTAAGAATCAAATAAGTAACCACCTTTTTATGAAGGTTCCATCTATAACCATTGGTATTATTGGAGATTATAACTTCAACAATCAAACTCACGTCTATACCAATGCTGCAATTGCTCACTGTGAGAATGTTGGAGCAATGAATTTAGATTACTATTGGCTTTCTAGTAGCGAGGTAATGGACGAAATTAGTTTTCTCGGTTCAAAAATAGATGGCATTGTGGTCGTGCCAGGCCCATACAAGAATCCACTCGGACTATTCGAACTGATCGGTTATGTAAAAAGCAAAGACATTCCCTGCCTCATTACCGGTGATGCATTCGACTATCTTGCATTAGAATTTTTCGGGACGAAAATCAACCCTGAAGTTCATTCTTCCAGTTATCAAAAAATGGCTAAAGAAAATGAAACTGAACCTTCTGAGATTGTTCAAAAGGAAATTTCTATTCAGCAAGGAAGTAAATTAGCATCGGCTTACTCCACAAGTACTATCGCGTCAGAATACTTCTACGGAGAATCAAGGTATGGTCTGGCAATTGATGAAATTATTACCGAATCTGGAATAAAAATAACAGCCAAAACGACCGACGGCATGGCTGCGGTGATCGAATATCCGAGTTTAACATTCTTAATGGGCACCCGCTTCGTTCCGCAAATGAAATCGGTTTACGACCAACCACACGCACTATTTGTTGAGCTTTTTAGAAGAGTAATGTTAAATAGCCAGCGATAAAGTCGGCCAATTATATAGCAAATTTTAACTTCGCAGTCAGAACTATAGAATAACTGACCCATGATAAATTTTGTAGTTAAACGAGTTGCTTTTTTCCTATTTCTATGCACCACTTGTTTTGGTCAAGGAATTGATGAATTAAAAAAACAACTTTCAGCCGCTAGCGATTCCAATAAGGCCGGAATACTGAATGTTCTTTCTGAAACCAGCTTGAATAAAAATGCCTCAGAAAGTTTAGAATACGCTACTCAAGCGTTAGATTTTGCCAAAAAGTTTGGAGACGTAAATAAAATGGCCCAAGCTTATGTCAATTTGGGTAACGCACATTCGAAAAAAGCGAAGTACAAAGAAGCAATCGACAAATATCAAGAAGCTCTTGCCATTTACAAAAAGTATAAGTCTAAAGAAGGCGAGGCATACATGAACGAAGTTACCGGAAGCCAGTACAATAAACTAGGAAAGTCGAAAGCTGCATTGGCCCAATTTATAAATGCACTGAAGTTATACAAAGAGATTAAAAGCCAGTCTGATGCCGGATACATGTATCTTAAAATCGGCGACACCTATTATAAAACAGAAGATTATAAAAAGGCAATCTACAATTATAAAAAGGGCCTCGAAATTATGGAAGGGCTGAACGACACGAAAAACGAAGCTGGCATATTAAATAAGATTGGAGCTACTTACGCAAATCGTGGAGACTACAATTCTGCACTGCAATATTTATTAAAGAGTAAAGAGAAAGCCACCAAAGCAGGACTTACCAATCTTCTTAAAAGTGTAAATGAAAACATCCAAGTCGTCAATGAAAATATGCAGGACAAGGAACGTTCGGTGACGGAATTTGAAATTGAAAAGGCTGCAGAAGCGGAAGCATACGTCCAAAAAATTCAGGAGGAAAACGAACAATCACTGGAAGAAATTGAAAAATTGAGCGCTGAAAAACAATTAGTTGCTTTAAAATTAAAGGTAAAAGAAGCCGAGATTTCTCGTAAAGACCTCATCAACAAACATGCGCTTGATAAAAAAGATAAAGCACTTGAACTTAAGAAAGCAGAACTTGCTCAAAAAGACGCAGAAGAGCAACGAACAGAAGCCATTATGTATGGCTTAGCCTCAATTGGGTGTTTATTTGCAACTCTGGTAGTCGTCGTTTATCGGGCATACAAGGGAAAACAACGAGATAATCGTTTACTTGCGGATCAGAAAGAAGAAATCGAATTGCACAGGGATGAGTTGCACAGAGTCAACCATCAAATGGCAGAAAGCATTGATTATGCTGAACATATACAAAGCGCCATCCTACCGTTGCCAGAGGAAATAGCCGAAGGTTTTGCCAATCATTTTGTTTTCTTTAAACCACGAGATGTCGTTAGCGGAGACTTCTACTGGTACTTTAAAACCAATGACAAGGTATGCATTGCAGCAGTGGACTGCACTGGCCATGGGGTTCCCGGCGCTTTTTTATCGTTCATTGGATATAACTTATTGAATCAAATAGTGAAAAACCAAATGGTTACCGATCCTGGAAAGGTTCTGGGACTATTGAGTTCAGGTATTAAAGAAACCTTAAAATTGACAGGGGACGAATACGAAATTAGCGACGGGATGGATATCGCATTCTGTACAGTAGATCAAAGCAGATTCAAACTACTATATGCGGGTGCGAAAAATCCAATATACGTGGTTAGTTCCGGGGAGTTAAAAGAATATCGAGCAGATCGGAAAAGTGTAGGGTACCTTAGTGCCACACATGGAGACTTCTCAACCAAAGAAATCGATTTAAACAGCGGGGATACGATCTATTTATTCTCCGATGGCTTCGCCGATCAACGTGGTGGACCACAGGGAAAAAAATTCTACTACGAACCCTTTAAAGAACTCGTTCAGAGAATAAGCTCTATGCCTCTAAAATCTCAACAATCTGAACTGAAAAACATTATTGAGGAGTGGCAAGGACCAAGAGAACAAATTGACGACATGTTGATTATTGGTGCTCAGGTCTAGTTCAATTACGAGAACCTAAAACGTGCTCTATAATTTGCTGACTTTCCAAAGCACGGGTTATTTTAAATTGCCTCAATTCATGTTCTTCAAGAATACTTATTAATTGCTCGAAACGGTTGTGATCCATATCCGTAAATCCAATGCTAATTAACAAATCTTCAATAACCTGTTCACGGTTGATACGAACGGCTTCTTTAAGGGCTTCGATTTCATCGCTCATGCTCACAATATATGTGAAATTTCCAAATCGATAAATAATTATATTTGCATAAAATCATTCACTATGTTCAAAGGAAGTAACGGGAATGGGTCAAACAAGGTGGCAGACATAAATTCTCCAGACCGTTTAAACAGAATCGTTGAAGGAACAACAATTCAAGGTGAAATCAAATCTGATAGTAATATTAGGATTGATGGAAAGGTCGATGGTAATATAATCACCAAAGGTCGAGTGGTTGTTGGACCTAAAGGAACAATTGACGGAAGTGTAACTTGTCAATTCGCTGACGTAGAAGGACAAATCAATGGCTCAATTCAAGTTAATGAACTCCTTTCTCTTAAATCTACAGCTAACATAGATGGCGATATTGAAACCGCCAAGTTGTCGATTGAACCAGGAGCTAATTTTACCGGACAGTGCATTATGAAGACCGAAGGAATGGTTAAACCACTGAACACCAAAAAGGTTAATAAGCGAAATATTGAGAAAGTTAGCGAGACCAATTTAGCAAATGGAGTCGGATAACGACAAACCAAAAAAGAACCATTTCCTACAACTTACTGGAGTGGGCCTCCAAATGGGAATCACCATCTACTTGGGAGCTCAGCTTGGAAGCTGGTTAGATACAAAGTATCCAGCTCAAAAAAAATGGTACACCATCGGCTTTACTATTCTGGCTGTTGCCATTGCCCTGTATAACGTACTTCAACAAGTCAACCGGATAAACGACCGGAATGAATAAGCGAATTATTTATTTTTTGGTGTACATTTTATCATTTTTGATTCATTTATGGACTAGAAGTATAGCTGCCAATTCCCTATTTGGTGATAAAATTGTTTTGGCCTACTTGATAAATGGGTTGTTAGCGGTAGCATCACTTTGGCTTCTTAACAAAATGCTCAAAAAAAATAGTACTTCAATTGGATACACTTTTCTCCATTTGTCGATGTTTAAAATTCTAATATTCTTCATTCTATTCTATACTAGTTACTTAAGAGATGACACCATTGAACTAGCGGAATTCTTCGCTTTCTTTATTCCTTACGCGATGAGTTTAACTATTGAAATCATAATTATGGCTAAACAACTGAGTAGAAAAACGTAGCGAAAAGTTAATAATAAAGCCAGCACTTTATTGTGTTTCCCATTAAATAACTTACTTTTGCACGGATTTTTAAGTAAAGTATTGTAACGTTTGTTCTATGCGAATATTTAAGTTTTGGAGAACCTTGTTGTTCGTAGCATTACTACCAACATGTTTATCTGCCGGCAATAGCGATAATCAAGAGTCTAGCCATGGACATTCACATCACCAAAATGGTAAAAAAGTTAGTAGAGAGCAAGCCAAAGAATTTATTGATCATCACCTTCAAGATTCTTATGGATTTCACGTTACCGAAGGTGTCGGGTTTTCTCTTCCGGTTATTCTTATAGATGAGGGACTTCAAGTATTTTCCTCTTCGAAATTTGGTTCACACGGAGATCAGACCGCTGAAGTGAACGGCAAATTTTACAAGATTTTTCACGGTAAGATTTATAAGACAGGTGCGGATGGTACTTTAACAATGGATCATGGTCATCCAACTAATGTAAAGCCTTTAAACTTTTCAATTACCAAAAATGTCTTCGTAATAATATTGATGTCGGCATTTTTAATTTACCTTTTCTCATCAGTTGCTAAATCATACAATAAAGGCAATTTAGCGCCCTCTGGAGCGGCAAAATTCCTTGAGCCAATTATAATATTTGTAAGGGATGAAATAGCGATTCCAAACATCGGTGAAAAGCATTATAAGCGATACATGAGCTTTTTGCTAACTACATTTTTCTTCATTTGGTTTTTAAACCTTTTAGGTATGACTCCACTTGGTGTAAACGTAACAGGTAACCTCTCTGTAACGGCTTGCTTAGCTATTATCACCTATTGCATCACAACATTTAGTGGAAATAAAAATTATTGGGGTCACATCTTTTGGATGCCTGGTGTACCAACACCGATGAAAATAATACTTGCCCCTATCGAATTGCTAGGTACAATCATCAAACCATTTGCTTTGATGATTCGACTATATGCTAACATGACCGCAGGTCACGTAGTTATAATGAGCTTATTAAGTTTGATTCTTGTGTTCAACACTCATGTGGCAACAGGGTCATTCCTAACATTAACTTTGGTGATTTCTGTACTGGAGCTTTTGGTTGCTGCATTACAGGCATACATATTTACAATGCTTGCAGCATTGTACTTCGGCAGTGCTGTTGAAGAAGCTCACCACTGAGATAACAGTTATGTACATTAATGATTAAAATCACATATTATGCAAATTCCAGCAATTGTTGGCGCAGGCCTAATAGTAATCGGTGCCGGATTCGGTATCGGTAAAATTGGTAGTTCTGCTATGGAAGGAATCGCAAGAAATCCTGAAGCAGCGAACAAAATCCAAACTGCAATGCTTATTGCAGCCGCGCTTATTGAAGGTATCGGATTCGCAGCTCTTTTTGCTGTTTAAGAAACCAAACAAATTTGAAGCAGCTACAGCGATTGGCTGATGCTGCTTCTTTTTAACTTACAACATTGACAATTAATTATAATGGAAGCATTATTTGAGAACTTATCGATTGGACTTTTTGCTTGGCAAGCATTGGTTTTTGTGGTATTAATTTTCCTACTGAGCAAATTTGCTTGGAAGCCTATCTTAAAGGCAGTGAATGATCGTGAAACTTCTATTTCTGACGCGTTAAATGCAGCAGAAAAAGCAAAAGAAGAAATGAAACTACTTCAATCAAAAAACGAAGATTTGTTGAAGGAAGCTCGTGAAGAAAGAGACTCCATTTTGAAAGAAGCTAACGCAGTTAAAGCTAAAATCGTTGCAGAGGCGAAGGAACAAGCGAAGGCAGAGGGCGACAGTATAGTAGCTGCCGCCAAGGAGTCAATCGACAACGAAAAAATGGCTGCCGTCTCTGAGTTAAAGAATCAAGTAGCTGTTCTGTCGATTGAAATCGCCGAAAAAATAATTAGGCAAGAATTGTCTGGGGCCGACAAGCAAAAAGCGCTTGCCGACAACTTGGCAGACGAAATTAGTTTAAACTAAATTCATTTTAACCAGTTATGAAAGATGCCAGAGTAGCCTCTAGATATGCTAAAGCTCTGATCAATCTTGCGGTTGAGAGGAATGAACTTGATGCGGCTAAGAAAGATATTGACCTTGTTTACAGCACTTGTTTAGAGAGTAATGAACTACAATTGATGTTGCAAAGTCCAATAATCTCCGTAGACAAAAAGCAAACAATTCTTGACAAAATATTTAACCATCAAGTTGGTGATCTAGTTCGGAAATTTATTGCAATTGTAGTTTCGAAAAACAGAGAAGAACTTATCCCGGCGATTACCAAAGAGTTTTTAAATCAATACAGAATCCACAACGGCTTTATTACAGCAGAGGTAACAACCGCAATTGAATTGGATGATGAATTGAGAACAAAGTTGCTCAGCATTGTCGGTGAAGAAAATGATCGTAAAGTAGAGTTGGTTGAAACGGTAGACCCTTCGATAATAGGAGGCCTCGTGGTAAGAATTGGTGATCGACAATTTGATGCTAGTATAAAAAGGAAAATCAACGATTTAAAAAAGCAATTTGATAGAAACTTATATCTATCAAATTTATAGTTATAATTAAGATTGTATAATAATTAGATAATAAAATGGCGGAAGTAAAAGCGGCAGAAGTTTCTGCAATATTGAGAGAACAACTTTCAGGCTTTAAATCAGAAGCTGAGCTTGAAGAAGTAGGTACTGTCCTTCAGGTTGGAGATGGTATTGCCAGAATTTATGGGCTAACCAGCGTTCAATGTGGAGAGCTAATTGAATTTGATAATGGTTTAATTGGAATAGTACTAAACCTTGAAGAAGACAATGTTGGTGCTGTTTTACTTGGCCCATCAACAGGTATTAAGGAAGGAAATACCGTAAAAAGAACTGGACGTATTGCATCGGTTAAAGTTGGTGAAGGAATGCTCGGTCGAGTGGTGAACACACTGGGTAATCCTATAGACGGAAAAGGTCCTATTGAAGGAGAAACTTTTGAAATGCCGATCGAAAGAAAAGCTCCTGGTGTAATTTACCGCCAGCCTGTTAACGAACCATTACAAACTGGCATTAAGTCTGTTGACGCAATGATTCCAATTGGTAGAGGGCAGCGAGAACTTATTATTGGTGACCGTCAAACCGGTAAAACTACCGTTGCACTGGACACTATAATCAATCAAAAAGAATTTTACGATGCGGGAGAACCAGTGTTTTGCATCTATGTTGCCGTTGGTCAGAAAGGATCTACAGTTGCTGGAATCGTAAACAAATTGGAAGCAGCCGGAGCTATGGCATACACAGTTGTAGTGGCCGCAAATGCATCAGATCCAGCTCCTATACAATTCTATGCACCTTTTACTGGTGCCGCCATCGGAGAATACTTCCGAGATACAGGTAGACCTGCATTAATCGTTTATGATGATCTTTCTAAACAAGCAGTTGCATACCGTGAAGTATCTCTTCTACTTAGACGTCCTCCAGGTCGTGAAGCCTATCCGGGAGATGTATTTTACTTGCACTCAAGATTGTTAGAACGTGCGGCAAAAGTTAATGCTTCTGATGATATTGCAGCTAGTATGAACGATCTTCCCGAATCTCTTAAAGGTAAAGTTAAAGGAGGTGGATCACTAACTGCGCTTCCGATTATCGAAACACAAGCAGGTGATGTTTCCGCCTATATTCCGACTAACGTAATTTCCATTACAGATGGTCAGATATTCCTTGAATCCAACTTATTTAATTCTGGTGTAAGACCAGCTATTAACGTCGGTATTTCTGTATCTCGTGTAGGAGGTTCCGCACAGATTAAGTCAATGAAAAAAGTTGCTGGTACTTTGAAACTTGACCAGGCTCAGTACAGAGAGTTAGAAGCATTTGCCAAGTTTGGTTCTGATCTGGATGCTGCTACTAAGGGGGTTCTGGATAAAGGAGCTCGAAACGTTGAGATTCTCAAACAAAATGAAGGATCGCCGCTTACTGTTGAAGAGCAAGTTGCAATCATATATGTTGGCACCAAGGGGTTAATTTCAAATGTTCCAGTTAACAAAGTGAAACAATTTGAAGAGGAGTACTTGAGTTTAATGAAAAACTCATACGGAAATATCTTGGATCAAGTAAAGTCAGGAAAACTAACTGAGGAAATTACTGGAACATTTGAAAAAGCTGCAGCAGAGGTTGCTTCCAAGTATTAATAACTTAGCTAGCAGGCAAACACCTCGCAGCTTTTAAACTGGCTATATGGCTAACTTAAAAGAAATAAGAAATAGAATTTCATCGGTTAACTCTACCATGCAGATTACTTCTGCCATGAAAATGGTTTCTGCAGCGAAGTTAAAACGAGCTCAAGATGCAATAACGCAAATGCGGCCATACGCGCAAAAATTGGGAGAAATTCTTGGTAACCTGAGTGCGAGTCTAGAATCTTCGGACAACATTTATGGCGAAATTAGGGAGCCAAATAACGTTTTACTTGTAGCGGTCACATCAAACAGAGGACTTTGTGGTGGATTCAACAACAATGTAATTAAGCAGATTAATAGATTGGTTTCCGAAGAGTCAAGTAATGTTGGGATTCTTCCAATTGGAAAGAAAGCCAACGATGCTTTCAAAAATAGTGACAACCTGAATAATTTTGGAATATTCTCTGAAGGCCTTGAAGGTTTATGGGACGACCTCAGCTTCGAAAACGTTGGACAAGTTGCTTCAAAATTAATGGAAGCTTATGTTGAGGGAACAGTTGATAAAATTGTTGTAGTCTATAATCGCTTCAAAAATGTGGGGGTTCAAATTATCACTTCCGAACAATTTTTGCCGATTAATCCTACTGAAGTTGAAGCGGATTCCGAATCAAGTAATATTGATTATATCTTTGAGCCTTCAAAAGAAGAAATTATTTTGGACCTCATTCCAAAATCCCTAAAAGTTCAATTGTATAAAGCAATGCTCGATTCTAATGCTGCTGAGCATGGAGCCAGAATGACGGCAATGCATAAAGCGACCGACAACGCTTCAGAGCTAAAAAAGGATCTTTCATTGAGCTATAACAAAGCAAGGCAAGCTGCAATTACCAATGAAATATTGGAAATTGTAGGGGGTGCTGAAGCACTCAACTAGATTTAAATTGATCTAATTAAGTATCGTACTTAATTCAAAATGGTGCTTCGGCACCATTTTTTGTTTACTCCAACCTCATTTTACTCTCGATTCATTAATTTAAACCTGTGGCATTCGGAAAAGGATATAGCCTGCAAACTCGAATTTACATCTCAATGTTGATGTTGGTCCTACTCTCCTTGCTAATAATTGGTCTCACCACTATCGTATTTTTTAAACAACAGAATGACAATTACCATGAATCTCGACTAAAAAGGAAAGAAGAAACAGTAATTAAATCGATTCAGTACTTTTTTACCGAATTTAAAGTTGACCAAGACATGGACTTTGTCGCCCGAGAATTCGAAGAAAAACTAGTCGAACTTGCAGATATAAATAATGTAGACATCAATATCTTCAATACTCGAGGAGAAATTTTAATGTCCTCAAATTATGATAAATCAAACGCCAATTTTTATAAGCTTAAAATTGAGCAAAACATATACAAACAACTGGTAAGCACTGGCCAACGCCAGACCTCTCAACCCAGGGAAAATTACGTATCCACCTATTCTTTTGTAAAAGACAATGCGGGTAAAAATATCGTTATAATCAATATTCCTTATTCCAAGGGTGTTTCTCCAGATAAAGAAGAGCTCACCGCCTTCCTCACAAGACTACTGCAAGTCTACATTTTTCTTCTAATTGGGGCCAGTGCAATTGCCTATATACTATCTAATTATATTACGAAATCGTTGAGAGTTGTTGCGGATAAACTGCAAAACGTTACAATAAGCAAAAAAAATGACCCTATCTCCTGGGAAAGTAAAGATGAAATAGGAACTCTGGTTAAGCGATACAATTCCATGCTCGTAGCGTTGGAAGAAAGTGCTGAAAAGTTAGCAAAATCAGAACGAGAGTCCGCATGGCGAGAAATGGCTAAACAGGTGGCTCATGAGATCAAAAATCCTCTTACCCCAATGAAACTGAGTGT
This sequence comes from Flavobacteriales bacterium, assembly GCA_020631555.1. Classification (GTDB taxonomy): domain Bacteria; phylum Bacteroidota; class Bacteroidia; order Flavobacteriales_D; family Parvicellaceae; genus JAHDGY01. Next base: position 22,810 of record JAHDGY010000040.1, read on the forward strand.
TCAACATTTGGTGCGATCACTGGACCCTAAGCATCAGAATTTTCGCTCCAATATGCAGCGATTTGAAGAAAAAATGATTCAGCAAATTGAAACTTTAAGCGCTATCGCAACTGAGTTCTCAAATTTCGCGCAAATGCCGAAATCGGATATGACGACCTTGGATCTTACCAAGCTGATCAAGGATACAATAGAGCTCTACAGCGTTGATTCCAATGCAGAAATTATCACGAATCTTAAGCCTAATCAAAAAATTCATATTCAAGGAGATCCTAAACAACTTACCAGGGTTTTAAATAACGTCCTAAAAAACGCAATTCAAGCAATCCCATTCGATCGAAAAGGTATAATTCAAGTTCAAATCCAAGATCGAATCCCCTCGCAAATTGTGATCGAAATTAAGGACAACGGAATAGGTATTCCTCAAGATAAAAGAGACAAAATATTTGTACCCAATTTTACTACGAAGTCTACCGGTATGGGATTAGGATTAGCTATGGTCAAAAACATTCTGGAAAACCATAATGGCTCAATCTCATTTCAAAGTGAGGTTGATGTAGGCACAACATTTTTAATAACATTATTTAAGATAGAAACACCAATTCATAACTAACTAGTCGCTCCTTAAAAACTGCGGCACTCTCTGTTTATTAGCAGTAATTGGTGCATGAATTTGGCATTTGTGGTGTTTAAAATTGTGTAGTGGTCTAAAAAAACTGGACAGGAAAAAATGAATTCTTAAATTTCTGTCA
>JAHDGY010000041.1 GCA_020631555.1 Flavobacteriales bacterium
CTTTTCATTTGACAGAAATTTAAGAATTCATTTTTTCCTGTCCAGTTTTTTTAGAACACTACAAAGGGGAGGCCTACAACAGCTGAAATAATCGAAATGATTTCAATGTTGCTCGGTGGTATTTTACCATTAATCTAAACAGAATAACAGGTCTTCGTTTATGACCTACCTTTAACTTGTTAAAACAAGCCTTTAGCTAAATAAAAAACATAATAAGGCAATCAACAAAACAAGATGGGTAGTAGAGAGAATCTTTGGAAGTTTGCAACGCTGGTTCGCCAGTGGAATATCACGTTTAAAGGGAACCAAAAAAGGAGGTTAGAGGCAGTAGTCCAGAATTTAAAGCGCTCAGCAGGATTGGTGTGTCAAATCGACAAATAATCGATTTATTCAGGGCAAAATGTAGCCCTGAAAACAAGAAAAAACCAAAATACAACAACAATTTTCAAAAAAAAATCAGCCTAAAACCACGTAAATAATCATCACAAAAAAATCACAAAAACAAGTTATAATTATGCAAAAATCTCATTTAACCAAAATGAAAGTAACAAGAAAAATAGCGCAGAATCCCTTTATGGCAATTTTTATGTCGGGGTTAATTTTTTTTACAACAAGCTGTACAAAAGGCGCTTTAAATCCAGTTTCAGCAGGAAATTCTAAATATGCTGATTACTCTGGAGAAGACATTTTTAAAGGATTATTCTTCTTTCAAAATGAACTTTCAGACGATGTTTCGCATGTCAAAGAAATAAAGTCTGAAATGAATAATTTAGTTCTGAATGGAGATGTGAAGTTAACAGCTGAAAGAAGTAATCTTACAGAAAAAGACATAAATACATCAATTAAAGAGATGTCTGACATTACAATTTCATACATTTCTAAAAATTACCCGACATTTTTTGATGAATTCGAACAAGTAATGAAATCTGGAAATTTCTATGAAATGGAGAGAGTAATGGATTTATCCTCCCAGTTAATTGACCAGTCCCTTTTATCATCAGAAAAGTATCAAGTTGCTTCTATAATCAATAAAGAATTGGGAAAAGACTCTGAATTGAAAGAACAAATATTAGCCCTTGATTTGACTAAAAAAGAAGATGCAAAAAAACTTGAAATTCTTTTAAATTCTGTTGAAGGATTAGGAGGGAAAGTTCATCAAAAAGCTGCATTTTTTGCTGCTGTTTTGGCTGTAGCATATATAGCTGTAGGCGCTGTGTCTTTCGTTGTTGCGGCTTATAGTGTGGTGACCAAAGCTGCTTACTGGGATCCAACAAAAGTGACTACTTCTATTAGCAAAGAAGTAGTTATTGCTGATATAAATAAAACTCTTTCAGGTAACTAGGTGTAAGATAGTTCTTGCTAATAAATGAGAAGGTTCGTTTTTATTAATTGGTTAATAATTGGAATTATTGTATTCTTTGCTTCATTTAAAGAGCAAATTATACTTAACAAAAATTTTCAAAAACAGGTTAACTATATTTTTCCTGAAGGTTGGGGGTTCTTCACAAAGAATCCCCGAGACCTTCTTATGGATGTATATAAGCTAGATAATAATGAAATTGTAAAGATTGATATGAGCAATCATTCATTGGCGAATAAATTAGGTTTATCTAGAAAAGCAAGAGTCATTGGTTATGAAGCATCAATGATAACTAACGATATCCCAGAAGAGTTTTGGATAGAAAACACATCTAATGATATTAAGCCTCACCTAACGGATTCAACATTAGTAATTAAGAAAAAACCGTATTTCAAACATTTAGCCAATGGAGAGTATATTTTCAAAGTTTACAGGCAGGTGCCTTATGCTTGGGCTAATAAAGGGCAAGAGAAGTATAACCCTTCTAAATTTGCTAAGGTGAGAATAGAATAATGGATGATGAAAGAGCGTATAGAAAAAATAATTCAAAATAATACTGTAACGCTTGCTAGAGCACTTTTAGCGATGGGTTTTTTTATAACCCTTTTATTTACAGGGATAGACGATTTATTTCCAAGACATCATCTTATAGAATTAAAGAAAAATATTGAAGGGGTTATGATGTTAAACTTTTTTCTTTGGTTTGATAATATTTTAATACCCTATGTTTTTTCGATAGTTGTATTGATCGTAGTTATTTTAGGCTATTGCCCAAGAGTTTTATCCATAATCCATGCTTGGGTGACATACTCTATTTTTTATACGATGTTAATCGTAGAAGGGGGAGATCAAATAAATGCTATTCTGACTCTATTGCTTATTCCAATATGTTTTTTGGATACAAGAAAAAATGCTTGGATTGTTTGTCACGAAAAACAACATATAAGAAAAGGTTTTTTTTATTATAATGCAAAATACAGTTTGTTATTCATTAGTGTGCAAATGGCAATATTGTATTTCAATGCTGGAGTATCTAAAATATTTGCTCCTGAATGGGAAAATGGAACAGCTGTCTACTATTGGTTCTATGACAATATGTTTGGAGCACCTGATTGGTTGAAATATTCCGCAGGATTTCTATTCACGAATGATATTACTGTTACTTTAATCAATTGGTCAGTAATAATTTTGGAATTATTCTTATTCACAGGATTATTTTTAAGTCAGCATTATAAGTATATACTGTTCATTTTAGGAATTATTTTTCACTTCATGATTATACTGATTCACGGACTTCCTACTTTTTTTTTAGCAATGACAGGAGGTTTAATCCTGTATTTTTTTCGGCTTGACAAAAGCATTGAAGAAAATTTACAGCGAGTAAAAACTATAATTTTAATGATGAAAAAAATATGAAATCGATAATCAGGGAAAATTCAAAATTGCCAACATTTATTTTTATATTATATGCGGTCCAATTAGTAATAGTGTCATTCTATTTGCTACAAAAAGAACCTAGTCTATCATCTTGGTACAAGATAGCACCAATTATTATATTGGGTATTGTCCTTATGTTATTTCGTCTGAAGGTAGAATTTACCTCTACTGGTCTAAAGTATAGCTTTTTCCCTTTTATTTTATTGCCAAAGACTATTCAATGGTCAGACATAAATACTATCCAAATTAAAAAAGCAGATGCCCTATCCAATTTTTTTGGTTGGGGAGTACGTTATTCAAAAGACTATGGGTGGGGGTATATTACCAATTGCGAGTACGCTATTTATGTGACTAAAAAAGATAAAAAAAGATTAGTTATTTCAATCAAGAATAAGGAAGAAGTAGTTGATTTTTTAGCTAAAAATAATATTTCTATCACTAGAGAAAATTAATCCTATGAACATATTGTATAAACATAAAAGTACAAGATGCATATTATTCTCATTAGGTTTAATGATTACGATCAATAGCTACGCACAAAGTAATATTGTTTCTGAATTCGTCAGCGAGATTACCAATCAAAAATTTGATTTGGCTTATCAAAAGTTTGATAAGAGGATTCAATCTCAAATTCCACAAAATCAATTATCTGTAATATGGCAAAGTGTTATTACCCAGAACGGAGAATTAGATAAATATGAATTCAATTGTCAAGAATTGAAAGACGGTTTTGAGATTCACTATTATACCTGTCATTTTAAGCATCAAATCATTGACTTAAAACTCATCTTTTCAAGAGAGAAAGATAAGGTTGCAGGATTCTTTTTCGTTCCGGTCTACAGTTGTTCAGAGGAAACGGGATATAAACTTCCGAGCTATTTTGACAAGGATAGATTAGTGGAAAAAGAAATAAAAATTCCAAGTGGCGGCTTCGAATTAGGAGCAACGATTACTTATCCTACTCAAGCTAGCAATGCTGTTTGTATCTTTATTCATGGTTCAGGTCCGCAAGATCGAGACGAAACCATTGGTGATAATAAGCCATTCAAAGATTTGGCAATTGGTCTTGCAAATCAAGGAATAACTACAATTCGTTTTGACAAAAGAACATATAGGCCTAAAATGGCCATAGAGGAAATAACAGTTGATAAAGAGGTCGTTGAAGACGTAGAGGCAGTGATCGAGTATGTTAAGAAAGCAGCTGATCTAAGAAATAAAGATATATACCTTGTTGGCCATAGTCTTGGAGGTATGCTTGCACCAAAATTAGCACAACAAAACTCGCGCGTTAAAGGAATTGTTTTTATGGCTGCCAATGCAAGTTCATTGGGTAATTTGATGGTAAGTCAATCTAATTATCTTGCAAAATTAGATGGAGAAATCTCAGAACAGGAAAAAGCTGAACTTGATCAGTTAAAAAAGCAAGTAGACTACTTAAGAGATAGCTTAAACGAGTTTTCAGAGCAGCATAAACTTCCATTGAATGTACCTGCATCTTATTGGGTTTCACTTCGGGATTACCATCCAGGTCAAGTAGCAAATGAACTTACCATCCCTATGCTATGTCTCCAGGGTGGACGTGATTACCAAGTTACAGTTACTGAATTCGAGTTGTGGAAGGATGCACTTAAAAGTCACTCCAACGTCGATTTTAAGGAATACTCAAAATTAAACCATCTATTTTTAGAAGGAGAGGGGGTTCCTAATCCTCAAGAATATCAAAATCATAGTCATATTCCATACGTCGTAATTAAAGATATCGGGACATGGATCAACAAGCAGAAATAATCATCATTTTTGACGGATACTGCCTATTATGCAACCGTTTTATTCAGATTCAAATATGGTAGTAATAATTTTTGGTTCGTCTCCAGTTACTCTGACAAAGGAATAGAGTTGTGTAAAAGTAGAGGCCTGCCTTTTAACGGAGATACTGAAACAATTTATGTGGTGTCGGAATCGACTAAAAATGTTTTAAGTAAGTCCGGTGCTGTAATAAAAATTCTGATGAATTGTAGCTGGAAGTACCGGATCATTGCTAGGGTAATGCAACTCATCCCTTTTCAGATTAGAGATTTCGTATACACGCAAGTATCCAATAACCGGTCTACCTCTAGTTCAAATTCATGTATAGTTCCTGCTTACATTGATAGATCTAAAGTTTACCTATAGTAACCAACAATATGAATTTTCTATCTTTTTTAGAATTGTCCTAAAAATAAGAAGCTTACCCAATTATCCAATGCGGCTCCAGTTCGGTCGATTTCTAGATAGTTCTAGTAATTCGCGTTTAATCCCTTCATGTTGAGGTTTACGGAGATTAGGATCTTGTTTTAGAATGTCCATTGCCGTATTTCTAGCAAGTTGAAGAATTTGTCCATCCCGGGCAAGGTCAGCCACTTTAAGGTCGAGGATGCCACTTTGTTGAGTCCCTAAAATATCTCCCGGTCCACGGAGTTTCAAGTCAACTTCGGCAATCTGAAAACCGTCATTTGTTTCCACCATTGTTTCGAGTCGTTTTCTACCATCTTGGCTTAATTTATAACCACTCATTAGGATACAGTACGATTGATCAGCCCCACGACCGACCCTTCCCCGGAGCTGATGCAATTGAGCAAGTCCAAACTTTTCTGCGCTTTCGATTACCATAACAGAAGCATTCGGAACGTTAACACCAACTTCGATTACGGTAGTCGCCACCATAATTTGTGTTTTGCCTTCCGCGAAACGTTTCATTTCGAAATCTTTGTCCTCCGATTTCATTTGTCCGTGGACGATACTAACCTGGTAATTTGGGAATCGGCGGACAATGCTTTCATAGCCATCCGTAAGATCTTTATAGTCTAGAGTTTCGGATTCTTCAATAAGCGGATAAACAACGTAAACCTGATGCCCCTTTTGAATTTGTTGGTCCATGAAGCCAAAGACTTCCAATCTACTTTTGTCGAATTTGTGGGAGGTTCGAATAGGTTTTCTTCCTGGTGGAAGCTCATCAATTACTGAAACGTCGAGGTCGCCGTAGAAAGTCATGGCTAAGGTTCTTGGAATTGGTGTTGCCGTCATCACCAAAACATGAGGCGGAACCGTATTTTTTTTCCAGAGTCGAGCCCTTTGTGCGACACCAAATCTGTGTTGCTCGTCAATAACTACCACACCTAAATTTTGGAATTCAACCACATCCTCCAGCAATGCGTGGGTTCCAATTAAAATATGCATGCTGCCATCTTTCAGAGCCTCATGAATTACGGTGCGGTCTTTTTTCTTTGTGCTTCCAGTCAGTAGGCCAACTTTAATTGGCATGTCTTTCACAAAGTTCTGGATGGTTTCAAAATGCTGCGTGGCAAGTATCTCTGTAGGAGCCATAATGCCAGCCTGAAATCCATTATCCAAACCAAGCAACATTGTAAGTAAAGCAACGAGCGTTTTTCCGCTTCCTACATCCCCTTGCAGCAATCGATTCATGTGTGCGCCGGACCCCATGTCGCGTCGAATTTCTTTCAGCACTCGCTTTTGGGCGCCTGTCAATTCAAACGGCAAGTGCTCTGAGAAAAACGTATTAAATTGATCACCAACTTTGAAAAAGAGATGTCCTTTCATTTTGGTGCTTGAGATCATTTTGTGGCGGATCAATAGCAGTTGAAGAAAGAACAATTCTTCGAATTTGAGCCGGAAGATGGCTTGTTTAGAAAGGTTGTCGTCGGTGGCGCAATGAATATGAAAGTATGCTGCTTCTTTATTCATTAGCCGTACGTTTTGCAACAAATCTCCCGGAAATATTTCTGGAAAATTTCCTTTCACGCCTTGAATCGAAGCGCTGATGATTTTCTCAATTCCCTTACTGTTTAAACCTGAATTGGTAAGCTTTTCAGTGGAATGATAGACCGGCTGAAGTTTATTGTGATTCGTTTGGTTCTGAAAAGGCTCAAGTTCAGGGTGTGCCATTGTGAAGCGACCTTTAAATCGACTTAGTTTTCCAAAAGCAACATATTCCTGTCCGATTTGAATAGAGGATTTAATCCAACTAACGCCTTTAAACCAGACTAGATCGATTGTTCCTGAATCGTCTTCAAACAAGGCTTTTAGTCTTTTTCCACGCCCTTTTCCAGCTTCGGACATCGAGCGAATTTTTCCACGAAGTTGAACCGAATCCAGTCCATCATGGAGAGAGCGAATCGTTGCAAATTGTGTGCGATCCACGTATCGAAAGGGAAAATAATCAAGAAGCTCCTTAAGATTTGTTATTTGCAACTCTTTCCGAAGAGCTTCGCCGCGTTTCGGGCCAACGCCTTTAAGGTACTCAATAGGTGTATTTAAATCGACCCGATTCATGCATTACTACGGAATGAGTTTTAGGGAGTCGGCTCAAAATAGAGCTCTCCGCCGTTGCTTTCAAATTCTTTTGCTTTTTCTTGCATTCCAGTTTGCAATGCCTCATCATTTGAAATTCCGTGCTTCGCTGCGTAGTCGCGAACATCTTGCGTGATTTTCATCGAACAAAAGTTCGGTCCGCACATCGAGCAGAAGTGTGCTACTTTCGCATTGTCAGAAGGCAAGGTTTCGTCATGATGGCTTCGTGCCGTGTCCGGATCTAAGGATAGATTGAATTGATCTTCCCATCGGAATTCGAAACGAGCCTTGCTCATAGCATCGTCTCTATACTGCGCACCTGGATGTCCTTTCGCTAAATCGGCAGCATGAGCAGCCAATTTATAGGTAATAACACCTTCTTTAACATCATCACGGTTTGGCAGTCCAAGATGCTCTTTTGGTGTTACATAACAAAGCATTGCACAGCCAAACCAACCGATCATTGCGGCCCCAATTCCAGAGGTAATATGATCGTATCCCGGAGCAATGTCAGTGGTTAATGGCCCGAGTGTGTAGAAAGGAGCCTCGTGACATTCCTTGAGCTGCTTATCCATGTTTACCTTAATCATATGCATCGGCACGTGACCCGGCCCTTCAATCATTACTTGGCAGTCGTGCTTCCAAGCTATTTTGGTCAATTCTCCTAATGTTTCTAGCTCTGCGAATTGTGCAGCGTCGTTGGCGTCGGCGATAGATCCTGGCCTAAGGCCATCTCCTAAAGAAAATGCAACATCATAAGCCTTCATGATTTCGCAAATTTCTTCGAAATGCGTGTACAAGAAATTTTCTTTGTGGTGTGCCAAACACCATTTCGCCATAATCGATCCTCCACGGGAAACAATTCCGGTTACGCGGTTGGCGGTCATTGGGACGTATTGTAATCGGACCCCAGCGTGGATGGTGAAGTAGTCCACTCCTTGTTCCGCTTGCTCAATTAATGTATCTCTAAATAATTCCCAGGTTAACTCCTCTGCTTTACCATTAACTTTTTCGAGCGCTTGGTAAATTGGAACAGTACCAATTGGAACCGGCGAATTTCGAATGATCCATTCACGTGTTTCGTGAATATTCTTGCCGGTGGAAAGGTCCATCACCGTATCAGCACCCCATCGTGAAGCCCAAACCATTTTTTCCACTTCTTCCTCGATAGTTGAAGTAACCGCCGAGTTTCCAATGTTGGCATTGATTTTAACCAAGAAATTTCGACCAATAATCATTGGTTCACTTTCTGGATGATTGATGTTGTTTGGAATAATTGCCCGTCCTTCAGCGATTTCCTTTCGAACAAATTCCGGAGTGATTTCTCCAATTCCGGAAGGAATGTTTGCTCCAAAATTTTGTCCCGGATGCTGTTCCGTAAGTTGTTTATACTCTTGCAATTTTTGGTTTTCGCGAATTGCAACGTACTCCATTTCTGGAGTAATAATTCCTTTTTTGGCGTAATGAAGTTGGGTGACGTTGGCATTTTCTTTTGCTCTCAACGGCTTTTTAATATGATCAAACCTGAGATGATCCAAGTCGCTGTTTAGCAATCTTTTTTTTCCGTATTCTGAACTAATTTCGTCTTGTTGTTCAACATCTGATCGATCGAAAATCCATTGTTCGCGAATACGTGGGATTCCTTTTCGTACGTCGATTTCAACATTTGGGTCGGTATACGGGCCGGAAGTATCGTAAACCGTTACCGGTTCATTTTTCCCTTTTTCAAAAGATCCATTGGTGAATGTTGCTTTAGATTCGGAGAGAGAAATTTCTCGCATCGCAACCTTAATCTCCGGAAATATATTTCCTTCCACATAAACCTTCTTCGAACCACTAAATGTATCGCGTGTTATCTTTGATGATTCCGACGGAATAGTTTCTTTCTTACTCATAACAATAAACGACTTTAGCCACCTTGGGTGGCCGTAATAATCAATATAGAATCTCCAGTATTTAATTGGTGAGACGGCCAGTCATTTCGTGGAATGACGGAGTTGTTCAGCGCAACGGCAATTCCTTGTCTTTGATCCATTTCTTGGACTTCAAGAAAATTCTGTAGCGAACACCCATGGTCCACTTCTAAAGTATTGCCATTTAAGCTGATTTCCACCTTACTCAATTAATCACCCAAATAAGGGCTAAAATTAAAAAGATCACTGGAATTTAAGCGAATCATTTTTCGCAATCGCACTGCGTTGAGAAGTGAATTTTCGTCGTTGATGGGAGCATGTCAGTAATTGCCTGCATCTCTGCCGATGTGTATTGAATTACACGCAAATCCAATTCTTTTAATCTTTGAAGTTGGTTCGTCGATTCCGGAAAGCGCTCCAATTCTGTTCGCCATAAATCAAGGTGCTCAAGCTTGGTTAAGTTGCCGATTGCGTAGGGTAAAGATGGAATAGTATTTTGGTTCAATACCAGCTTTTTCAGATGAATTAATTGGGTAATTGATTCAGGAAATTCTTCCAATTTATTTCTGCTTAAGTTGAGTTCTTGTAGATATTTTAATGACGCAAGACTGTCAGGAATTGTTTGAATCTTGTTTTTTGCAAGGCTCAGAATTTGAAGGTTTTTAAAAGCAAGAATTTCTTCCGGAAAGGACTTGAATCGTTTGCGGTCTAGTTTTAGAATTCTTACTCGCTCTGGTTGCTGGACGGCATCTTCGAGCGAAGTGAAAATATAACAAGTGTCAAGAGCTTCTTGATTGAGTACTTGTCCGGAGCAATTCAGAGCAATTAAAAGAATTGCCCCAAAAAGTGTTGCCAATTTTATCCGTATCAACGAGTTTGTTTTATCACCAATTAAAGGTGAAGATAAAATTTGTCAACAAAAATTGATCCGCTATTATTTATTGTGTGTTGGAATAAGACCTCTTACGCCCATATCTACGACAGTGTCGCCAGCGGAAGGCTCATAAATGCCATCGCCAAGAGCATCCTTAAACTCGAAGCTTTTGTTCGTAGACACAGATAGCGTAATTGTAATGTCTTCGGTTTCTGTTCCAGTAATGGTTAGTGGGGCAGGAAATTCACCGGTTACTACGCAAGACCCCGGAGGAATTGGTGAAGAATCGTGTATCGGGTTTGGTACTGTTGTATTACTAGCTTGACCTTCAATTAAGTCAATGGAAGTTTGAATTCCGCTGTCATCAACTTCTACAATCCAGTATCCTTGCAATTTATCGTCGTTTACAGTGTGAGTTTTTGTTTTTACCACAAAATCGCCGATGTAGGTGTTGTACCCCACGAAAGACGCCAAGGTCATTTTGAGATCCAAACCTGAACTTCTAATTGGAACTTCATAGTTTTGGTAGGTTAGCGAACTGCGAACGTATTTATAGGTTCCTGGGCTTACAGAACTGATAGGGATTTCATAAAATACTTCGCCTTGTTTTGCGATGGTGGCCAATTCGAAATTGACGGCGGTATCTCCTCCTTTGTCAGTTTCTGCTCCTTTATAAACTATTTCTCCTTTGCCTAGTCAGGTTGTTGCTGATGGCGCAAGTTCAAGATAGTGACTGCTAATTCTATTAAAAATTGGGGAAATGCCAGAATGTCCGCTTGGGATGTTGGTTGGTTTTCCGAGGTTTCCAAGTCTGACCTGAGTGGAATCGAATTTGAACTTAAATTTCAGTTTTGGCGCTGTTTCTGAAGTAGGAACGGGGTCTTCTTTTTTACAGCTGATTAAAAATAAGATTGTAATGGCGAGTAGTAAGCTAATGTGTTTCATTAGTGGAAAACGGGTTCAGTAACAAATTAATTACCGAATATACCAGATTTATAATGAAATACGACGATTTAAAATCTCTTGTTTGTCTTTTGCCAATTGTTGTTTTAATTCGTCCAACGATTCGAATTTTTTTTCATCTCTAATTTTTCGAACGAAGGAGATGCCAATTTTTTTTCCATAAAGGTCTTCATCAAATTCAAAGATGTTTACCTCAACCTTTTTCTCTAAACTATTGGTTACCGTTGGGCGCGTACCGATGTTCAACATGCCTTTGTATTTGTTGCAATCAACATGTACATCTACTTCATAGACTCCAATCGCGGGTAAGATTTTGGATTTGTCACTTATGTGAATATTTGCAGTAGGAAATCCAAGCGTTTTGCCGATTTCATTGCCCCGAACAACAATTCCACTTAAAGTAATTGAATGGCCGAGATAACTGGTGGCTTGGTGTACGTTTCCTTCTAGAATTGCCTTTCTAATCTTAGTTGAGCTAACCTTAATATCGTTGATTTCTTGTGCGCCAATTTCTTCAACAGAAAAGTCGTACACCGAGCTCAATTCCTTGAGTAGTTCCAAATTTCCTGTTCGGTTACGTCCAAACTGGTGGTTGTATCCAATAACAAGTCTTTTTATACCAATTTGATTGACCAGAAAATCCCGGATGTATTCCGTTGCGGTAAGTCGGGAAAACTCTCTGCTAAAAGGATAAATTATTAAATGGTCTAAACCGACCTCTCGTAATAGATGGATTTTCTCTTCTTGCGTAGTGATTAATTGAATAGAATCCGAACCTGGAAAAAGCACTTTTCGAGGGTGCGGGCTGAACGTTAGTAGTACCGTTTCACCATCTTCTTCTTTGGCCGCCTTTTTTAATCGTTCAATGATTTTGGTATGACCAATATGCACGCCATCAAAGGTTCCTTGCGTAAGAACCGGGTTTTTAACATTAAGAAAAGCATCTATGCTTGTATAAACTTTCACGTAACTTCCTAGTTATTAAGATCTACTTCGATCCCGAGGCAATTTCGTGAATGTGCAATCGACTAAACCACTCACATCGGAAATTTATGCTCTCAAAATTAGAAAATAAATGCTGCGTTGCTCCTGTAGTGTTTAAATTGTACTACTTTTGCGGTTGAAATTTACGTTGAACAAAATTGAATATATCAATGTCTACCATCAAAGGGAAAGTTACTCAAGTTATTGGTCCTGTTGTCGACATTAGCTTCGAAAGCGCAGAGAAGTTGCCAAACATATTAGATGCAATCGAGATTACTCGTAATGATAACACAGTTTTGGTACTAGAGTGTCAACGCCATATTGGTGAGGATTCTATCCGAACCATTTCAATGGAATCTACGGATGGGTTGAGAAGAGGCATGGACGCTGTTGCTACTGGAGCGCCGATTACAATGCCAGTTGGTGAACAAGTTAGAGGCCGATTGTTCAACGTTGTTGGTCACGCCATCGATGGAATTGGAGATACGAACAAGGAGGGCGGTTACGCAATTCACCGCGATGCTCCAAAATTTGAAGACCTTTCAACTTCTACGGAAGTTCTATTCACTGGTATTAAGGTAATCGACTTGGTTGAGCCTTATGCTAAAGGTGGTAAGATTGGTTTGTTTGGTGGCGCTGGTGTTGGTAAGACAGTACTGATCATGGAGTTGATCAATAACATTGCTAAAGGTTACGAAGGGCTTTCTGTTTTTGCTGGTGTAGGTGAAAGAACACGAGAAGGAAACGACTTGCTTCGAGAGATGATTGAATCAGGAGTTATCAAGTATGGTTCTGAATTCGAGAAGTCGATGGAAGAAGGCGGTTGGGATTTAACCAAGGTAGATAAGGTTGAACTTGCTAAGTCTCAAGCGACATTAGTGTTTGGTCAGATGAACGAACCTCCTGGAGCACGAGCGCGAGTTGCGTTGTCTGGTTTAACAATGGCAGAATATTTCCGAGATGGAGAAGGAGAGGGGCAAGGACGTGATATCCTGTTCTTTATTGATAACATATTTAGATTTACGCAAGCTGGTTCTGAGGTTTCAGCGCTTTTAGGACGTATGCCTTCTGCGGTAGGATACCAGCCTACGTTAGCTACAGAAATGGGTGCAATGCAGGAGAGAATTACTTCTACAAAACAAGGATCAATTACATCTGTACAGGCGGTTTATGTACCTGCGGATGACCTTACTGACCCTGCTCCGGCAACAACGTTTGCTCACTTGGATGCGACTACAGTATTGTCTAGAAAGATTGCCGAGCTTGGAATTTATCCGGCGGTTGATCCATTGGATTCTACTTCCCGAATTTTAACTCCTCAAATATTGGGAGACGAGCATTACAACTGTGCTCAGCAGGTAAAAGAGATTCTTCAGCGATATAAAGAGCTTCAAGATATTATTGCAATCCTTGGAATGGATGAACTTTCTGAAGAGGATAAATTGGTGGTACACCGTGCAAGAAGGGTTCAAAGATTCCTTTCTCAGCCGTTCCATGTAGCAGAACAGTTTACTGGTTTGGAAGGTGTGTTTGTATCAATTGAAGATACAATCAAAGGATTTAACATGATTTTGAATGGTGAGGTGGATGAGTATCCTGAAGCAGCGTTCAACTTGGTTGGATCTATTGAAGAGGCCATTGAAAAAGGAAAGAAAATGCTTGCGGAAGCATAATCGATAAGAAATGAACGTAGAAGTAATTACTCCCGATAAAAATGTGTTCAGCGGCACGGCTTCCATGGTGAAGTTGCCGGGGAGCGATGGTGAGATGGGGATTTTGGATAATCACGCACCATTGATTGCTACTTTGGGAAAAGGAACAATTGGGTTAGATGGCGATTCCAAAACTTTCGATATTGAAGGTGGAGTGGTCGAAGTGTTGAACAATAACGTAATGATCCTTGCGGAGTAGTTATAAAACGAAGAAATAGCAAAGGCCATCTCAATGTGTTGAGGTGGCCTTTTTTGTTAGATGAAGGTTAAAGTTTCATATAAAGAAATAAACAGACTGGCCATTCCAGGTATCCTATTCAACATTGTTGAGCCTTTTATCGGGATGACGGATATGGCAATTTTGGGAAGGTTGTCGGTAGGTGCTACTGAGGCGCAAGCTGGTGTTGGCTTATCTGCTTCCTTGTTTGCTTTATTGGTCTGGGGGTTCGCCCAGATGCGGACGGCGGTTTCCGCATTAGTTTCGCGGCACTATGGAATGAAAAAACTAGATGCTATAACCTTGCTCATTCCACAGGCACTATATCTGAGCGTTCTTATCGGATTGGTTGTGGCGATTTTGAGTTCCCAATTTTTGGATCCGATTATGCATTTTCTCTACGGAACGTCGGAGAGATCAGTGCACGAATATGCTACCTCGTATTATGCGATTCGAATTGCGGGACTTCCATTAGCATTATTTACAGCATGTGCCTTTGGGGTATTCAGAGGATTGCAGAATACCATGTATGCCATGAAGATTAGCATTGCTGGTGGATGTGCCAATATTGTTTTTGATTTGATATTGGTTAATGGTGTAGGAGATATTATTCCAGCATACGGGGTGGAAGGAGCGGCCGTGGCAAGCCTGATGTCACAATTGGTGATGGTTACAGCGGGGATTGTGTATTTGTATCGCAAGACACCATTTAGATTAAATATTTCTTTTTATCGGCACTCGCTGGTGGGCGAGATGATGAAGATGTTCCTCAATATGTTTATAAGGACTATGGCTTTGAATGTTGCCTTTATTCTTGCCAATCGATTCGCTAATAGCTACGGTAAATTGGAGCTTGCAGCGTATGCAATTGCAAGTAATATTTGGCTTTTCACATCCTTTTTTATCGATGGATATTCTAATGCTGGAAACGCAATTGCGGGAAAACTTCTCGGGCAAAAAGATCCTATTATGTTGAGGGCGTTAGCCAAACAGTTGACCAAGATTAATTTAATAATGGCAACTGTTTTGTCTATTGTCTACACGATGCTTTATCCTGTGATGGGATCATTTTTTAGTTCTGATCCGGAGGTGATTTTAGTGTTCAACAGTGTCTTTTGGATAGTTATAATTGCGCAACCGGTTAACTCTATTGCTTTTACTTTTGACGGAATTTATAAGGGGATGGGTAGCACGGTTCTGTTAAGGGATACATTGCTAGTGGCCACTTTCGCTGGATTCATTCCGCTTATTTACCTCTGTGATTATTTGGGTTTTGGATTTTATTCGATTTGGATAGCTTTTGTTGCTTGGATGTTGGCTAGAGGCGGTAGTCTGTTTGTCATATTTTTCAAAAAGTACCGGGCGGTTGAAAAAGCTTGATCGGAGCAAAAAAGGAATTGTTCCAGAACATTTTGTCTAAAACAACAAAGAGCGCAATCTGCTTTGTTTTAAAGTGGGCTGCGCTCTTGATGTTGAAACCTAATGTGTGCTATGTGACATCTAATGTCATCTCTTAGTACGATAAATTCAAGCTAAAGTGTCCGACAAAGTGTGTTCAATTTCCCAACGTGCGATTTCGGCTTCCTAACGTAATTGTAATGATAACAGTTCTTTTAGCTCCTTATTTAATGAAAAATATCTGTTTTGATGCGGTTCGCGATTAGGGGCTAGATTAAAATGTTGTAAGTTAGAAGACCTAATATTCATATACTATGCGACGGATATTTGTTTTTATGACTTGCGCGGTTTTTGAGCTTCAGACATTTGGACAAGCTACTGTTCATAAAGTAGAGGTCAAGCGTGCCTTTGTTTTCGACCCAGTTCAGGCTCAGGAGTCGTTTAACCCTTCACTCGAACCTGATGAGGTTAAACATAATCCGATGTTTGAAAAAGAGGAGTTAATTAAGCTCAAACTGGAGCAGTCCAAGAGGTTTCCTCGTAAAGTGGCGGCGAAATCAGCTATGCGACAAGGAGCGGAAGATTTGATCACGTTAAGGTCTTTTTCAGTGGATAAAAAGTCAACAAGTGGCAACATGGTTCCTCATGAGGGGGGTGGGCCGATGGATAACCACATGGCAATTAGCGATGGTGGAAAGATTTTATTGGGATGGAACACAAGATTTTATGGGTACGACCTCGATCCTGATACTTCCTTATTGTATACGTCTAAGTACAATAATACATGGTCTTTCTCGAAATTTGGGAGTAAATTTGGTGTTTCGACCTCGGACCCATTTGATCCCAAAGTGAGGTATGATCCAATCCGGGACAGATTTATTTTAACGTTTTGTAGCGGAAGAGGTCCTGCTAATTCAAAGCTGGTAGTTGGATTTTCGTCCACCAATAATCCAGCTGATCCATGGTATGCATATGCGATCCCTGGTAATCCAAGAGACACGACACATTGGTCAGATTATCCAGCTATTACGCTTACCGAGAATGAAATGTTTTACACAATTAATCTGGTTGAACAAGGTGTGTCATGGCAAAAAGGCTTTAGGGGATCTCTAATTTGGCAGATCAACTTAGATGCAGGATTTCGTGGAGATTCTGTGTTAAAGATGCAATATTGGGACGACATCAAGTATGGAGGTAAGTACATTCGAAATTTGTGTCCAGTTAAGGGGGCTTTGGGACCATTAGGTCCAAATATGTATTTTCTCAGCAATAGAAATATGGATGCCTTAAACGACAGTATTTTCCTTGTTGAGATTACAGATACTATTGGGGCATCAAGTACAGAGTTGAAGGTTTCGTTTGGAAGAACGGATCAAGCATATGGTATGCCTCCGTTTGCTAGACAGGCAAGTTCGGATTTGGAAGAGGATTCAACGTACGGATTACAAACTAACGACTCAAGGTGGCTAGGTGCATTTCTGGCAGGCAATACAATTCAATTTGTTGGGAATACGATTGATACTAGTACAGGGAATGCAGCTATTTATCATGGTTTTGTTGAGAATGTTACTACTTCTCCAACCTATCGTGGTGGAATAGTTGGTGATCAGAATTGGGATCTGGGGTATCCAAATATTGCATTTACTGGAACCGAGGTTTCTGAAATGCAATGTATCATTGGGTTTGATTACACGAGCCCACAGGACAATCCTGGAATTGGGGCAGTTTATTTTAATAACGACGAACAGTATTCAGAATTTGCGGTTGTAAAGGCTGCAGAGGGGATGGTGGATATGATTAGCGGCAAATATGAAAGATGGGGCGACTATTTTGGTCTGCAGCGCAAATTTAATGAGCCTGGAGTTGTTTGGGCCAACGGTATGTATGGTGGACCAACAAATCGATCTAGAACGTGGGTGGCAGAATTAGCTTCTCCGGATGCTAGTTTAATTGGGGTAGAGAAATTAAACTCAGATCCAATGGAGATGATTTCATATCCGAATCCAACCAATGATCAGTTTACATTGGACTTTAAAATGGAAGATGAGCGTGTAATTTCGGTGCAGTTGTTTGGGCTGGACGGAAAACTAATTCATGATTTTGGTCAGACTAAATCTCATCAAGGGAAAAATCGTTTTTCATTCTCTACAAGTCCTTTGAGACTAGGTCAATACGTTGTGAAAGTGTTTGCTGGAAACAAAGTTCTGGCAACCAAAAAGTTAACAAAAATGTAATTGGCGATGAACGAAAAGGAATCTTTCAAATGATTACCTTATTGTAGTTCTAGAGTGTTAATTGTTTCTATATTTAGTCCAAAATAAATTGGATCCAACATGACTTCAGATAGAGATGAGTTCAGGAAATATGCGACAAAGCACATTGGTATTAACAGTATGGTTTACGACGATTACACGTCGATGGTTAACGCTAGCTTAACGCCAATAGGAATGACTCCAAACATTATTGAGGAGCGTCAAATGAATGCTGTAGCGATGGATGTTTTTTCTCGTCTGATGATGGATAGAATTATATTTCTAGGTACCGGTATAAATGATCAGGTTGCAAATATTGTTACTGCTCAGTTGTTGTTTTTAGAATCAACGGATGCTTCGAAGGATGTTCAAATGTATATTAATTCTCCGGGTGGTTCTGTTTATGCAGGATTAGGAATGTACGATACAATGCAATACATCAATCCTGATGTGGCCACGATTTGTACGGGTATGGCTGCTTCGATGGGGGCGGTGTTAATGTGCGCTGGTGCTAAAGGTAAAAGGACGGGGCTCAAGCATTCTCGAGTCATGATTCATCAACCATTAGGTGGTGCTCAAGGTCAAGCTTCTGATATTGAAATTACTGCTAAAGAAATTCAAAAGCTCAAAAAAGAGCTTTATGAAATAATAGCATCGCACTCTGAGCAGACTTATGAAAAGGTTTGGGAAGATTCAGACAGAGACTATTGGATGACGGCCGAAGAAGCGAAAGCTTACGGGATGCTGGATGAGGTGTTAAGTCGCAATCCATCGGCAAAAAAGTAACATTCAACGTGTAAAGTAGTGCCTCTAGCTCTTACGAAGCTTGTGTTTTTAGGGGTTTCGTACATTTGCATTACTATGAGTAAGAACAACGAGTTGCGCTGTTCCTTTTGTGGGAGACAAAAAAAGGACACTAACGTTCTGATCGCTGGAATAACCGGTCATATTTGCGATAGCTGTATTTTGCAGGCCAACAGTATTGTGGACGAAGAGATTAATCAGAAGGCCACTAAATCCCTAGAGACCAATCTTACCCTGTTAAAGCCAACAGAAATTAAAGAGTCTTTGGATCAATATGTTATTGGTCAGGACGAGGCGAAAAAAGTGTTTGCTGTTGCGGTGTACAACCACTACAAGCGACTCTTGCAGAAAACTGATGAGGACGAGATAGAGATTGAAAAATCGAATGTGATTTTGGTTGGAAAAACTGGAACAGGAAAAACTTTACTGGCAAAAACGATTGCCAAGATGCTCAATGTGCCTTTTTGTATAGCTGATGCCACAGTCCTGACAGAGGCAGGTTATGTAGGAGAGGATGTTGAAAGTATCTTGTCTCGTTTGCTGCAAGCTGCGGATTATGACGTTAATGCCGCGCAGCAGGGTATTGTTTTTATTGACGAAATCGATAAGGTGGCTCGGAAAAGCGATAATCCCTCCATTACAAGAGACGTATCTGGAGAAGGTGTTCAACAGGCATTGCTGAAGTTGCTAGAAGGTACGGTTGTTAGCGTTCCCCCTCAAGGAGGTAGAAAACATCCGGAGCAGAAAATGATTCAGATTGATACAAAGAATATTCTTTTTGTTTGTGGTGGAGCCTTTGCTGGAATTGAGCAAATCATAAAAAGAAGGGTAAAAACTCAATCACTTGGGTTTGCCAGAAAAGATTCCGAAGCAATTGCTGATAAGGAGAATCTGCTGCAGTATATTAATCCAACAGATTTGAAAGCTTATGGGTTAATTCCTGAATTAATCGGTCGATTTCCAGTCTTATCGTTTTTGAACCCTTTGGATGCTAAAACGTTACGATCAATATTGACCGAGCCAAAGAATGCGCTTATTAAGCAGTACAAAAAACTGTTCAAGATTGACAATGTTGAACTTGAGTTTGAAGAGGAGGTATTTGACTTTATCGTCGAAAGAGCGGTAGAGTTTAAATTAGGAGCGAGAGGTTTGCGTTCGATTTGTGAAGCGATTTTAAATGATGCGATGTTCGATATTCCTGCAGATAGTTCAGTTACGAAGCTTGAGGTTACTTTAAAGTACGCTCAGGAAAAATTTGGTAAAAGTAAGATCAGCAGACTAAAAGTTGCGTAATTGGTGTGAATTGGCAATATCATTGATTCCAACTTAATTATTCTGGCATCCAATAAATTATTCATCTTCTGATATTCACCTTACGATCGTTCAAGAAATATTATTTTCTCAGTTTACGATTTGTATGCCCTTGTGCGTTCGAAAACAATCATTTGTAGTAATATTGTGAGATTGAATTCACCGTAAAACGGTGGTTTACTATATCTTAAATTGGGTTGAAAAAATATATACATTTACGAAAATTTTGTGGCTTAATAAACAATGGAGACTGCAGTACAAAACAAATATCAGGCAGAGATAGATGCCTTTATTAATAGTGTAAAAGCGAAACACTCTCACGAAACTGAATTTTTGCAAGCGGTTCAGGAAGTAGCTGAGGTTATTATCCCGTTTGCTGAAGAAAATCCGAAGTATAAAAATGCCAAGATATTGGAGCGTATTACTGAGCCGGAAAGGATCATTATGTTTCGCGTTCCTTGGTTGGATGATAATGGGGATGTTCAGGTTAACAGAGGTTTTAGAGTAGAATTTAATTCTGCAATTGGACCTTATAAAGGTGGGCTGAGGTTTCATCCTTCCGTAAACCTTTCAATTCTTAAGTTCTTGGGATATGAGCAAATATTCAAAAACTCGCTAACTACGCTTCCTATGGGCGGAGGTAAAGGTGGTTCTGATTTCGATCCTAAAGGGAAGTCAGACAATGAGGTTATGAAATTTTGTCAATCTTTCATGACGGAGTTGAGTAAACATATCGGTCCTGATACGGATGTGCCTGCAGGAGATATCGGTGTTGGAGGACGCGAGATCGGCTATATGTTTGGACAATACAAAAGAATAAGAAACGAATTTACCGGAGTTTTAACTGGTAAGGGCCAAGGCTGGGGAGGTTCTTTGATTCGTCCTGAAGCTACTGGATACGGAACTGTTTATTTCGCAGCGGAAATGTTGAACGCCAAAGGAGATAGTTTTTCAGGAAAGACTGTTGTAATTTCTGGATCCGGTAATGTTGCACAATTTGCTTGTCAAAAAGCTACGGAGTTAGGAGGTAAAGTTGTTTCTATGTCTGATTCAAAAGGTTCTATCCATGATCCAGCTGGGATTACAGCTGAAAAGTTAGCTTGGCTTATGGATTTGAAAAATAATCGAAGAGGGCGTATAAAAGAATACGCTGATCACTTTGGATGTGAATATTTAGAGGGTCAAACTCCTTGGTCCATTCTATGTGATATTGCATTGCCATGCGCTACGCAAAATGAGCTAAACGGAGAGGCTGCAGGTGCCTTATTGAACAATGGATGCATGTGTGTGGCGGAGGGTGCTAATATGCCATCCACTCCAGAGGCAATTGAAAAATTTCAGCAGGCCAAAATTTTATTTGCGCCAGGAAAGGCAGCAAATGCTGGTGGCGTGGCCACTTCTGGTTTAGAGATGTCGCAAAATTCACTAAGGCTTTCTTGGACTAGAGAGGAAGTTGACGAGCGGCTTAAGAACATTATGAAGGCAATTCATGCGTCTTGTGCTCAATATGGATCTTTTGAGGGATATGTCGATTACGTGAAGGGAGCTAATATCGCTGGTTTCGTAAAGGTTGCAGACGCTATGTTAGATCAGGGATTAGTTTAAGGCCTTTTTCAAAATAACTTGTTTAAAGTCCTCACCTTGACTGGTGGGGGCTTTTTTATTGTCCGTCTACATTTTGAATTGCTTGGTCGTATCATTTTGACCTTCAAGGCGTTGTTTGCGTAACTTTATCGAGTTCATTTATAAAAAGATACTCCATTATGAAATCTAAATTTACGTTTGCACTTTTTGCATTATTTGCTATTTCGTCTAATGCCCAAATCTGTTCGGACACTCTTCAGTACATTTTTAGCGATAAGACAGCCCAAAGACCCTATTACTATTATTTTTATGAAAGCGCGAGTTATCCTGGATTTGCGCAGTATTTCGATGCTCCTGATTCGCTTGTCTTGAAAGGAATTCAATTTTATGCAGGAATGGAGCTTAATGATGATTCTGCATTGGTTAATGTTATTATTCGAAAAGCTTTAGCAGATTCCACAATTGATGCCGAAATTTTAGGTACAACATCGCTTTGGATTTCCGATACAATTGACTGGAACGATCCGGAAGCCATGCGGCAAAGAATTCAATTCGATCCTCCAATAAAGATTGGAGAACCTTATTACGTGGTGTTGGAAACGAAGACCGATAAAAAAATGGCCGTTGTTGGTAATAACTATAAGAATAGTGATGGTCAAGGAGAGAATTTGTCAATGAGTTTAAGTCGTAAAAGTGGGAACAGCCTATGGGGTCGAGTATTGGAGGATTGGAAGTGGGATTTGGATTTTCAATTTGAGCCTATGGTGGAATATGCGGTGGATAATAATTTGGAGCTTGAAGTTTCAGGGGCTTGCGGGGATTCGGTATCAGCATCGATAGGTTTGAGTCCCTTTGTCACAAATAGAATGTATAACTATTGGGTAGGTGAAGATGGTAAAGTGGATTATTCATCTGTTTCAATCGATTGGGGAGATGGTAGCGTTACCAATTATCCGGATACGGTTCATGCGTATGCTCAAGAAGGGGATTACGATGTAAAATTGTCCGTGAAGCATGGTTGGGATTTCAATATGTATGACGCAAGCAATGGAAGCAAATATTGTGTAACCGAAACAAGTAGTAGTATTGTATATATTGGTCCTATTTCGGATACTTCTAGAGCCTATGATTACTTGTGTGGAAGGGATAGTGTTGAATGGAATGGAAAAAAGTACGGCGCAGTAGGAGAGTATCAAATTACGCTTCAAGGGGTGAAAGGATGTGACAGCGTGGTGATATTTATTTTAGATTCGTTCAAGTTGGATTCGGTAGTGTTAAATGAAATTATCTGTCCGGGGGATAGCGTAAGAATGGGAAGCTTCCATTACAAAGAGGAAGGGGCTTATACCGATACCCTGAAAAATCAGTCAGGATGCGATAGTATTGTCTATCTGAATATTAAGATAGATTCAATATGGCTGTCGGCTACAAGCGAAGAGGTGAATGCCGGTAATGCCGGACGCATTGATTTGAACATTGATTCTGGAGGATACGAACCATTCACTTATGTTTGGAATAACGGTGCAGGTCCTGTTCAGGACCCCTCAGGGTTATCAAATGGGGAGTATTTTGTAACCGTTACAGATTCGCTAGGTTGTACTAGCGCCTTGACGGTTATTGTGGACAAGACTACAGGAACCGACCTCATGCTTGGTGAAAACCTGGCGAAGGTTTTTCCTACATTGGCTTCAGACTACGTTGAAATTAGTATAGAAGGAATAGTGAATAAAGTAGATGCTAGAGTATTTTCTGTTGGAGGAAGACTCATGGATCAATTTCAAAATATCGGAAATTCGTTTAGAATTCCAGTTTCACGCTATAAAAGTGGAATGTACATCCTAACCGTAGAATCGGGTGCAGAGACGATGACAGTACCTTTTATGAAACGCTAGAGGTTAGTTAAAGAATTAAACCGAGAAATAGGAGACCGCTACATTTCGTAGCGGTCTTTTTTGTTTGGCGTTGTGTCAATATTGATACCCGTCCAGAAGAGTGTGTCTGAAATGAAAAGAATTCAACTCGCTCCCCTTTACAAAGAAAGTATTCCTGATATAACCAGCAAAAAGGGCAACCACATGATAATTGCCCTTTTTATAACCTAAAACCATGTCTGAAGAATCCAGACAACGCTAAAATGAAATTGTTTTAATCCTGTATTCAAGTTTTTAACCCGCTAATTTCAAAGCTATTTAGTCGTTCCTTAAAAACCTTTAGGGGGGTTGATTTTTCTGGATTTTTTAT
>JAHDGY010000042.1 GCA_020631555.1 Flavobacteriales bacterium
ACCAACAACAGAACTTAATCAACAATCTCAAACTACTTTATGTGCAAAGGTCTCTTATTTTAGCTAAATCTTATATTAATCAGAATTTATTGACATATGAAAACATTACATCTATTAACTTGTTTGGCCCTTTTACCATGTATTGGCTTTTCTCAAATGGGAGCAGGAATTAAAAATTCACATCTTAACCGACTGAAAGAAAATGCAGCTGGAGTTTTTGCATCCAATTCGGCAGCTAATAAAAATTCACCTGTCACGACAAGAAATGACAATTCTCAAACAAGAGAAATAAAATCTAATTGGTTTAACTACGTAAATGCATATAAAGATTTCTATAGTTCTTCCTCAACCTGGTATTATCTTGAAATTGCCGAGGACTCCAGCGCATTACAAAAATATAGCAACGGATACTTCGGTGTACTCTTCGCTGGTATTGCTCAAACCTATGATTTGAAATCAGACATTATTTCTGAATATTTCAATAATGAATATAATTATAAATATAGTATCAACCACAATATTTCATTAGACAGTTTGTTCATAAAAATCCGGTATCAACAGGTCGATTCAAATATTACCGACACATTAGTGCTAAGGATGGTTCAAGGATCTAAAAACAATGGAATTGGTTGGGCTAAATACGGTCCACACCTAACTGGAGAGGATACAATCTACTTTCCAGACCTATTGTTCGATACGACAGGGAAAACAATTGTTGGCTTTGAAAACAATGAGATCAAAATCGAACTGGACAGCACTTTCATCAAAAAAACTCCGACAGACGAACATGGATATCAATACCTCCGAATAAAGACTGATTGGGAAATATCGCCCCAAGACAATGGTGTGTTTACAGTGGATTTGACATACAAAGCTGGAGGACATGCAAGCTCCGGAATAGACACGCTTGGTGAAAATGTTAACCACCTCCAATTTACCGCACTCGAATTAGAAGGGCAAAAAACACATCCTCAAATGTTGGATAAAGACCTCACCATGGTTAGTACACTAGACAAATATGTATTGCACAATAAATCAAATTGGTGGTACGGTAGATATCGAGCTGGAATTTCTTTGATGTCTAAAAAAGATAATCCGTCGTGGCACGCTGAAGCATTAAATCTGGGCCTCAAACTATCCCAAGAAGATGTAACTTCTATTCCGGAGAATTTAGTTTTGGGAATGGTTGGTCAGAACCACCCTAACCCTGTAGAATCTTTGACCACGATTGAGTACCGTTTAAAGGAAAGCGCCAACGTTGAAGTTAAGGTAACAGACCTACTCGGAAAAGAAGTGTTATTTCATCAACTTGGGAGACAAAATACTGGATTACACAAAACGGAAATTGATCTATCGGAACTAATGTCGGGAGTATACAACTACACCCTTTCTGCAAATGGCGAAAGTCAAACGAAAAAATTGATCGTATCAAAATAACCGGAGTTATTACTCTTATAAAAAGGCCCTTTGCTGCGCAAAGGGCCTTTTTATATTCTTCACAGCTCGGCAACGGAGTATATTACTGCTACATTAAAGAAGGGCGCCTCTTTATCGTGTATGCTAGTGATTGAGTAATTGAATGTGGTCAACCACAAAAATATCGAACTCATCATCTAATCTTAAGCAATTACCATTTTGTTAATTCAAGATTAACCAAGTATTATTTGTTTTTCTACATTCGTTACCCAGCATTAGAATTGCTGATTACCTACTTCAAAATAAATTTACTCATCACCAATGAAAAGAATTCAACTTACGTTGACTTTGGTTGTTTGCACACTGATTACATTTAGCCAACAAACGACCAAGCGAGTCGGGGCAGTTCCATTTAACATTGACGCCACCATCGGTTTGGCCCCCAAATCAACCCCATCAAACAGCCTAAGGGGATCAAATTCATATTGGTTTCACTATGTAGACAGCTACATGAAAGAACACTCTAGTCAACCGCAAGGGTGGAACTTTATCATTACAGAAGATAGTACAGTAATGAATCCACATCCGGCATTTACTCATCAAGGATGTTGGCTGAATGGGATTGCACAAAACTATGACTTTACATCGCCAGTGATTAAAAAATTCTGTGACGCACAATACACCTACACATGGGATCCAAGTCGGGATATGCAATTGGATAGCATCTCTTTTCCAGTAAACTACTTTCAAGTAAACGATAGTATTACAGATACACTAATTGTAAGGTTGGTTCTGGGTACAGAATTTGGTCCGATTATGAACGCAACCATTTGGCCTCATTTGGCAGATACTGTTCACGTTTCGTTATTAAAATTCAACACAACAACCAAAGAACCGATGGGTTATGGCAACAATGAAATCAAAATCGCTATGGACAAACAATTTGCCGCGGACACAAATCAACTTGGTCTTAACATAGTTAGGCAAGCAACCAACTGGACAATACCTAAGGAAGCTAATGGCCGTTTTTCCGTAGTTTTTTCTTACAAAGCTGGTTCTGCTTGGAATGCTGGAACAGACGTATTCAAAAAGGATGTTAATGGCATCTATCTTCAGTGTTTTGAACTCGAAGGCAAATTTACCCATCCAAAAATCGCTGAAGGCGATGACCTTAATTGTACAAATGCAATGACAAAATCTGCTTACCACGATCCATCCAATATATGGTACGGACATTATGTACCGTCAGCGGTACTAATGGGGGACTCTACTAACAAATATTGGTTGACTGAAGCACTCCACTTAAGCCTAAACATTTCTCAAGAAAATGCCACTACTGGAGTTGAGAGTACGAGCAATACCCTGTTCACCCAAATCACCCAAGATTTGTATCCAAATCCAGCCAGTAACGAGGCAAACATCCAATACCAACTGGCAAGCCCAACCCAAGTTCGAATAACCATCACAGACATAACCGGTAAAGCGGTTTTCATTAAAAATTTAGGAACTCAGAGTAAAGGAGAGCATCGCGCAATTCTAGACATCTCGAGTTTACCATCAGGCGCGTATCATTATACGTTTAGCGCAGGTCAAGTAACTAGCACTAATCGACTGATTATTGTGAAATAAATTTTACTGAATTCCATTTTCAAAAGGATCGCCACAAGCGATCCTTTTGTTTTATAGAGCCAAAGCCAAAATATTAATAGAATGTTGACGCCATTTTTTCCAAACAGGAAGGATTAATCGCCCCAGTTGAATTACTAATAATTGACAATTATCAATGGGACGCCTATCATCCAATTGAATACTTTTATCCCGTGGAAAAACTCAAACCTATAATGTTTGTTGGAACAGGGTCAGACGTCGGCAAAAGTTGGATCGCAACCGGAGTCTGCCGATGGTTTAAAAATAGAGGCTACAAACCTGCACCATTCAAAGCACAAAACATGGCTCTCAATAGTTTCGCCACGCCAGATGGACATGAAATCGGCCGGGCTCAAGCCGTTCAGGCAGAAGCTTGTAAAGTTGAATGTTCATACCTAATGAACCCCATTTTAATTAAACCATCTGGAAAAAATCAGTCGCAAATAGTGTTAAATGGAAAACCAATCGGCGTTCAAACCGCGAAGGAGTATTTCGGAAGTTCCAATCGCAACGAATTATTTACATCGGCAAAACAAGCCTTCCACAAACTTGAAAGAAACTACGCTCCAATCGTCTTGGAAGGTGCTGGGAGTATAAGCGAGCTAAATTTGAAACATCGCGACATCGTAAATATGCGCATGGCCAAAGAAGCCAATGCAGATGTCTATTTGATTGCAGATATTGACCGGGGTGGGGTATTTGCTTCAATTTATGGCTCCATCAAATTACTAGAACCCTGGGAAAGAGAACTAATCAAAGGAATAATAATCAACAAATTTCGCGGAGACGCAAGCCTCTTTGAAGAAGGCAAAAAAATCATTGAAAAATTGACATCCGTGCCAGTATTGGGTGTAGTGCCCTTTGCTCCGACCATCCATATTGAAGAAGAAGATTCCGTTGCTCTGTCCAAGAAGAACCATAAACCACAATCAGGAGTGAAAAATATTGCTGTTGTGCATTTGCATTACATGGCAAATTACACTGACTTTGACGCATTAGAATCTAATGATGGTATCAATGTTTTTTACACCAGAAATCCAGACCATTTGCAGGAAGCCGACGTCATTGTCATTCCGGGAACAAAAAACACTATTGATGATATGGTATCCCTTCGTGAGGAAAATTTGGATAATATGCTACTCACAGAATCCTCAAAAAAACCAATAATTGGTATTTGCGGTGGCTATCAAATGATGGGAAAAGAAATCAGCGATCCTTTCGGAGTTGAATCACAACGAAAAACAGTTCCGGGAATTGGAATCTTTGACATCTCCACTACGTTAGAGAAAGAAAAAAGAACGGAACAAGTAAAGTTCAAGTTTAAAGATTTCGACGATGACTGTTTGGGCTACGAAATCCACATGGGAACGACTAATCGGAATCAACTTCCTGCTCTAAACAAAACGGAGAATTCAGTAGAAGGAGTAGATAATGGAATATGCTGGGGAACCTACATTCACGGAATTTTCGACAATCAAATAGTTGTAAAAGACCTGTTTAATTCCCTCGGAATTGTGGACCAATTCAATGAAAGTAAGCTATCAACAAAAGAGCAAAAAGACCTTCATTACAACAAGCTTGCTGCACATTTAGAAAATCACTTGGACATGGAAAGCATACTTAATCAGAGTAAGCAATGCTAGACGGTCACGGAGACGATTTACACAAATACGCTAACATTGAATACAACTTCAGTTCCAATGTATATTATGGCAGTGCGCACCCAAAGCTAATTGAACATCTGAAGCAGAACGTTCACAATGCATCTAGCCAATACCCACCTCCGAACGCTGAAGAGTTAATTGAAGTCGCAGCAAAATTCCATCAAATTGAATCAAATAGGATTCTGTTTTATAATGGTGCAGCAGAGTCTTTTTATGCGATAGCTAGACTTTGGGAAGCAAAAAACGCAATTGTGTTTGGGCCTACTTTTGCTGAATACGCGGATGCTTGCCGATCGTACAATTTGAATGTTGAAACAGTTTCGCTCAGCAACTTTTCCGTCCACAGCACGCCAGCGGACCTAGCGTTTCTTTGCAATCCAAATAATCCTGATGGGACCGTCCACTCGGTCAGAAGTATCAAAGAATTTTTACAGCGAAATACTAAAACCTCCTTAGTCGTAGATGAGGCTTATATTGGTTTTACAACCAGTACAACAACAGCTTTGGAATTACTTCGTGATTTCGAACGGTTGATTATCGTGAAATCGTTAACCAAAGAATTTTGCATTCCGGGACTCCGGCTTGGATATGTAGTAAGTTCACCAAAAATTATTGATAGTCTCACGGAACATAAAATTCCGTGGTCGGTTAACGGATTAGCAATTGAAGCCGGAAAATTCATATTTCAACATTACCATGAAATCGGCTTCGACATTGCATTTATTTTAGAAGAGACGAAGGAATTTGCCAAAGCACTAAATCAAATTGAACACCTTGATGTTCAACCTTCCAACACTACCTATTTACTTGCCAAATTGAAGTTAGGAAAAGCTAGACTTCTGAAGGAATTCCTTGCCATAGAACACAAAATTCTCATTCGAGATGCTTCCAATTTTGAGACTATAAATTGTGAAGCCATCCGAATTTCTCTTCAAGATAAAGAAGCTAATTCAGCACTAATAAATGCGCTTAAGAAATGGAAGCCTACCTAATTTTAATTATCGCTTTCCTTCTGGATGCCTTTCTTGGCGATCCTACATGGCTTCCACACTTGATTGTCGGATATGGGAAATTAATTTCTTTCGGAACGAAACGACTGAATCACGGGAATCGACGATTTCTGAAAGGAGCTCTTTTGAGTATTGTTTTGGTAGCTTTAGCCTATTGCTCCGGAATTCTATTATTAGAGTTCTCTTATTATCAATCTTACGTCTTAG
The DNA here is from genome assembly GCA_020631555.1 of Flavobacteriales bacterium. GTDB lineage: Bacteria > Bacteroidota > Bacteroidia > Flavobacteriales_D > Parvicellaceae > JAHDGY01. Next base: position 5,945 of record JAHDGY010000042.1, read on the forward strand.
AAATTATTTTTGGTGGGATTCTACTGTTTTACTGCCTTGCCAACAAAACCTTAATCGAAGAAGGCAAAGCTGTATTTGTGGCTTTAGAAAAGAGTTTGGCGGATGGACGAAAACAAATTGCACGAATCGTTGGAAGAGACACTAGCGAATTAAACGAGCAACAAATTCGCATCGCCACGCTAGAAAGCCTATCCGAAAATTTAAGTGACGGAGTAATTGCTCCATTATTTTATTTCGCGGTGTTCGGCGTTCCGGGTGCCATGGCATACAAAATGGTAAACACCTTAGATTCGATGATCGGCTACCGCAATGAAAAATACGAGCAGTTCGGTAAGTTCGCCGCAAAATTTGATGACGTTGCCAATTTTATTCCAGCCAGAATTACAGCTTTTCTGATGTTAACCGTGACTAATAATTTAAGTCAATTCTCGAATCTCCTACGGGAGGCTAAAAATCACACGAGTCCAAACGCTGGCTATCCGGAAGCTGCTTTGGCGCTCATCCTTGATTGTCGGTTTGGCGGCCCAAACACCTACCACGGAAAGATTATCAACAAGCCAACAATTGGTTCAAACGATAGAATAATTGAATTGCAGGATATTGACAGAACCGTTAAAATTAACTGGAGTGTAAGTATTTTTGCTGCGATAATAATCGCAACTATGTTTCTCGATCAATGGACGGCAGACATATTATATTAACTGGTGCGGCTGGAACTGGAAAATCGACCCTAATTACGGCTTTAGAACGATCTGGAGTTAAAGTATCTGAAGAAGTTTCTCGTAAAATCATCAATCGTTCATTGAAGGATGGGACAAAGGTTTTTCCTTGGGAAAACACATTACAATTCGTTAATACATGTGTCTCCGAAACACTTACTCTATTAGATCAAAGAGAATCTACGATTTCAGACCGCGGAATGCTTGACAACTTAGTCAACCTTCAAATCGCAAATCTCGAACCTTCTACTTTTTTTCTAGAATTTCCATATCTGGAATATTACAATCCAATCGTATTTTATTGCCCCCTTTGGAAAGAAATTTACGAGCGAGAGCCTCAGCGTCCACAGCCTTTTTCGCATCAAAACAAAGTTGATCAACTCACTAGAAAAACCTATATCCAATATGGTTTTCAACTGGTGGAAATCCCAAAAACTAGGATTGAAGATCGCGTGGCTTTTGTGATGGAAAGGCTGGATTAAGAATTCCTCCCATTTTTATGGTACCTTCGCAACCGCGTGGTTTGCCGAAAGGCATTTAAGGGAATTCGGTGAAAATCCGAAACTGTTCCCGCAGCTGTAATCCGACGTCAACTTGGCGTTTCCTCTACACGGTCACTGGTTTGATAAAACTGGGAAGGCTGGGATTTACGGAAAGTCAGAATACCTGCCATGATTTATTGTTACTCAAAGTGAAACTTTCGGGATAGAAGTTGAACGGCTAAAAGTTGCAAATTTCTTGCAAGAAGCATGTTTTCCGGCAGTTTGACAAAAATTATAATTGCGTCATGGGCAAAAAATTGGAAGACATTCAAACTACATTCTACTTCTGCGACGGGGAATCGTGTAGAAAAAATGGAAGCGAATCGGCGATAAGAGAGGCTCGTGCATATCTCAGAAATACGGGACAGTGGGATGATAATCATTCGATAAAAACCAGGTGCAATGGAAGATGCGAAAATGGTCCTACTTGGATTGTTCAACCAGGAAATCACTGGTATAAAGATGTAAATGCTTCCAACGCCATTGAAATCGTAAAGGCGCATGTTGAGCAAAATCAACCTCTCGAATCGGAATTGCTCTATAAAGATGGATGGAACGCCACTACATGCGAAAAAAATAAACCTGAAAGCTTCATCAAACCTTTTGAGCTTTTTGAAGAAACCGATGGCAGTAATTGGTGGCGAACTCGTGGTCTAAGTTCTGATCAACGCCTCTACCCTCTTTTCAAAAAATGGTTGGGTGATTTGGGTGATTCAACCTCTGATTATAAGCTAGATACTCAAAAAGATAAAGAGTCTGCGAACGCAGGCTCCTTCACTTCACAAAGTGGAAAAACTCATCATCATTCTCAACTAATAAAAGTAGAATACACCGACCCTCAATTCATTGAACTTCAATTTAAAACGGATACCGAACGGGTGATGGTTGGGGCTTGTGAAAAGAACTCTCCCGAGAATTTATTAAAAATTAGGAAAACTTATTACGCTATTTCCGAGGACCTGTCAGAAATGCAAATTACCTTCGAAAATTACTTGGGTGAATTTCTAGGAAAACTTTGTTTTTCCAATGAAGATTTTTGGAAATACTGCCTAGAAATTCAATTGGACGGAATGAAAATGGAGGTTCCAGTGGTATGAAGCGCATTGCGATAATAGGGTTTGGATGGCTAGGAAAACCTTTGGGAATAGCCCTAAGTCAGATAGGGTATTCGGTTGTGGGTACTGTGGCGACAAGTGAAAAATTTTTCCAGCTGGGCGCTTTACCTGTGGCCATCGCTCGTTTGGAAATTAACTCAAACGAAATTAATGGGGACTGGGATCTTGTGACTAAAGATGCCGAGTTTATTGTTTTGAATTTTCCTCCTGGAAAGGCGAAAGCCGAATACCCCGAAAAGATTGAACAAATTTGCCGAAACACAACTGCTGATAAAAAGGTAATATTTATCAGTTCCACTTCAGTTTACGGAAGCGAAAATCGCTCGTTTTCCGAGGCTGATTCCTGCAATCCGACTAAAGAATCGGGCAAATTTATGCTGCAAGCGGAACAAAATCTACGGGCTCACTTTGGCAATAATTTGACAATACTTCGGTTAGCTGGACTAATTGGTCCAAATCGATATCCTGGCAAATTTTTGTCCGGTAAAAAAGATCGAAACCCGGATAGCCCAGTAAATTTAATTCATCAGGAAGATGCTGTTGAAATTGTAGTCAAAACAATTGAAAACAATGTTCTTGGCGAGATATTAAACGGATGTTCGGACCAGCATCCGAAACGAAGCTCGTTTTATCTTGCTACCGCAAAGCACTTGGGACTTCCGGAACCGCAATTTGAAGAAAGCGAAAATCAATCTTGGAAAATTATTGACAACCAAAAGTCCAAGGATATTCTGGGAATGCAATATCGCTACCCAGATCCAATGAACTTTTTCGCATCGGATCGGTTGAAACCGGTTTACATAGTAGGAGCAGGTCCAGGTGACGCAGCAATGCTAACCATCAAAGCAAAAGAAATTTTAGAAAACGCTGACGTCGTCTTGCACGACAATTTGGTTTCACAGCAAATCCTCGACATGTGCCACAAGGGAAAGCACATTTATGTCGGGAGGAAATATGGAGACAGCTCTAACCAAGACGACCGGCAGTCGAACATCAATCAACAACTTGAAGACTATCACAAACAGGGATGTCTGGTTGTACGGCTAAAGTCTGGCGATCCCTACGTATTTGGTAGAGCCGCTGAAGAGGCTCGATTCCTGTCCCAAAAGGAGATCCCCTATCAAGTAATTCCTGGAATTACCGCGGGGCTGGCCGCTGCAAACAATTGGAATTTACCAATAACGGAACGGCGAAAGTCCAGCTCACTTTTGATCTGTACTGCGCACACAGCAGACTATTCGTTCGATCAACTTAAAGGAATTGCAGAGCTCTTAAACGACGGCAATTCCTTAGCCATTTATATGGGGCTAAAAAGCTTACATAAGCTTGTTCCGAAATTAATTGAAGTGACTGGCGACCCCAATATCCCGATCAATGCCATCGCAAATGTTTCGCGTCCTAACGAGGCAATGCTATCCTCTACCCTAGAAAATATTCAGCATGATTTGGAGGACAACCCTCTGGAGATGCCGGTAGTATTTATTGTTGGTGTAAAACCAATTGTATAGTTATGAAAAAGGGAATATTACTTTGTGGTCACGGAACCAGAAAACGGGCGGGAACAGACGCATTCAAAAATTTGGTGTTAATTCTCAAGAATCGCTATCCTGATTTCGAAGTGGATTACGGCTTTTTGGAATTTAACCATCCTCTTTATGAAGCCTCTATTGAGCGACTTTATCAAAAAGGGGTTCGGGCGATTTTTGCGCTTCCAGTGATTCTTTTTGCAGGCTCCCATGCGAAAAACGATATTCCGTACGAACTGAATACAATTCAAAGTTATTACGACGACCTGACCATTAAAATGGGCCGGCCGATTGGAGTGAATTCCTTCGTTCTGCAGCTGGCCCAAAAGCTTATTGAAAAAACCGAAGAGCCCCTCGCACCAGTAGATCGACGGGACACTTGTCTGTTAGTAATCGGACGCGGCACCACTGATCCTGATGCTAATTCGGATGTACATAAAATGTGTTCAATGCTTTGGGAAGGAATGCAATTTGGGTTTGCGACCGTCGCCTATAGCGGCACGGCTTATCCCTCAATAAAACAAGGGTTGGAAACCTGTGAGAAATTGGGCTGGAAGCGAGTGATTGTTGTTCCGTTTTTCTTTTTCACAGGGGTTTTGCTCGATAGAATTTACAACACGGTAAAGGAACACGATTCCCAATCACCTAACGAATTTGTTTATACCGATGCTTTTGGAACAGACGAACTGATGCTCAAAGCATTTGATGAAAGATTGGAAGAAACGCAAAATGGAACTGGTAGCATGAACTGCCAATTGTGCAAGTACCGCAAGCAAATTATCGGTTTTGGAGATGAGGTTGGAAAAGACCAAATCGGTCATCATCTCAACGTGAAAGGCATTTTGTTTGAAGAGGATGAAAAACCAGAACCTGCCAAAAGTGGTGTGGGCAAAAAAATCAAAAAACTATTGGGAATTTAATGGCATTGGAAGGCAAAATAGTGGGAGTATCATTAGGTCCGGGAGACCCCGACCTGATAACAGTGAAGGGATTAAATGCCTTAAGAGCCGCCGATAAAGTTTATTTTCCCGGGACACTATTTGTGAGGGATTCATCATTGGAGCAATCGTCCAACAAATCACCCAAAAAGTCAAGTTACTCAGAAGGAATACTAAGCCACTATAATTTACCCCCAGAAAAACTGGAGGGATTTTACCTTGAAATGTCTTTGGACCGAACAGCCGCAAATAAGGTCTACGACCAAACTGCCGAGAAAATCCTAGAAGAGTATAAACAAGGAAAGAACATCGCGATAGTTTGCGAAGGAGACTTGAGCACATTCAGTTCCTTTTCCTATTTACTTGAGCGATTTCAGAAGACAAATACTGAAGTAGAGTTGATTCCCGGAATAACATCTTTTGGACTGGGAGCAGCTCTGACCGAAACGCCTTTAGCAATACAACAGGAGAAAATTATCGTACTGCCGGCGGTTCAAAGTGAAAGGGAAATTGAAGATGCACTGAACTCCGAGGCCACGGTTGTGTTGATGAAAATTCGGTCTGTAATGTCAATCATCAAAACCATGGCTTCTAAAGAAAACATTGAATTGAAATATTGTGAAAGGCTTGGAACCCCTGATCAATTCATTTCAAAAAAATGGGAAGAAATTGCAAAACGAACTCCTCCCTATTTTTCATTAATAATTCTGCGAAAATGCAAATAACAATAGCAGGAATTGGTCCGGGTGACCAACAATATATATTGCCAATAGTTAAAGAGCGGATAAGCAATACCGAGGTAATTATCGGTTACTCCTATTATTTCCAATTTGTTGATCAATATATTCCACCCAATGCGGAAAGAATTGAAATGCCGCTTGGCAAAGAAGCGGAGCGAGCCGAAAAAGCGATTGAAAAAGCACAAGAAGGACAATCAGTTATGGTAATTGGTTCCGGCGATGCGAGCATTTATTCTATGGCATCGATTGTTTACGAAATTGTAGCGAACCGAAATCTTCAGGATATTGAATTGGAAACGTTGCCCGGTATCTCAGCCTTCTTGGCGGCTGGAAGCAAACTTGGCGCGCCGTTGGGGCACGACTTCTGTTGCATTTCCTTATCGGATTTGATGACCCCTTGGGGCGTAATTGAAAAGCGAATTAGAGGTGCTGCATTGGGGGATTTCGTAACCTGTATTTATAATCCGAAAAGTGAGCTTCGTTTTTGGCAATTAGGCCGACTAAAGAAGTTATTTCTCGAAGAACGAAAAAGTGATACACCTGTTGCAATCGTTCGACAGGTTACAAGAGAAGATGAGAACATTCGAATTACTACACTATGTGACCTCAACCCTGATTGGGTCGATATGTTTAGCCTTGTATTGATTGGGAATTCCCAGACTTTTCAGAATGGGAGTCATTTGATTACACCTCGTGGCTATTTGAATAGAAAACCCCAATCGGGCGCAGAAATCCAACAAGCCAGTTTTGAGTTGATTGCTGAACAAGTTCGAAGTTTAAAAATGTCCAAAGCAAATAAATGGGCAACTACTAGGTTGGTACACACAACTGGAGACTTGTCCGATATTGATTTACTGAGTACTTCCGACCACGCAATTGCAAAGATTGCTGATCACTTAAAAACGGGAGGAGAAATTGTAACGGACGTAACCATGGTAATGGCCGGAATTACAAAACAATACTTAGCAAAATATGGCAACAAGATTCATTGTTTCTTAAATGTGGATCAGGTACCAGCATTAGCAGAAGAACAAAACCTTACTAGATCTCAGGCAGCTATGAAACTGGCGATAGAAAGCCACCCGAACGCATTGTTCGTGGTTGGGAATGCACCAACGGCTCTTTTTGAATTGGTAAAAACTTCTCGCCAAAACAACGACTTCAAACCAGCTGGAATTATTGGTGCACCGGTCGGGTTTATTAATGTAATTGAGTCAAAGGAACAACTGCAACAACTTGAAAATATACCTTGGATTGTTGTGTCTGGAAATAAAGGTGGCAGTAATTTGGCGGCAAGCCTTGTAAACGCAGCATTCACACTCGAGGAAGCGGATAACTTCTACAATTAAATTGGAGAATACACCGCATATCACCCTGATCGGGATTGGAGATCGACCAAACGAATGGCTGCGAGAAACTGACGCTACGATCATCAAACATCATCTTTTTGCCGGTGGAAATAGGCATTATGAACTAGTTCGATCATCACTCCCTGAAAATCATAGTTGGATTCCGGTCACTGGTGATATTATGGGATTAATAAAGCAACTAAAATCATGTTCGGAACCAATTGCTGTTTTCGCTTCGGGCGATCCTTTTTTCTTCGGACTAGGAAACACATTGAAAAGACTTTTACCGGAAGCTAGTATCTCCGTTATCCCGTGGTTTTCGAGCATTCAATTGCTTTGCCATAAAATCGGGCTTGCAATTAATGAGGTCCATTGCATAACCGTTCACGGAAGAACTTGGCAACATCTCGACACCGCGCTGATAGCTCAAAAGCCAATAATCGGAATACTAACAGATGCTTCCAAAAATCCGAAAGCCATAGCCAGAAGGTTGCTCGAATATAGATTTGACGAGTATGAAATGACCATTGGTGAACATTTGAATCTCACAAATGAAGCTAGTGTAAAATCCAGGATCACTGGACCTTTGAAATTATCAGAAGTAGCCAACTGCGATTTCAAGCCACTAAACGTAGTTCTCCTTCAAAAAACATCCAATAGAATACATTCCAGATCTTTTGAAGATAATCGGTTCCAAACATTGGAGGGAAGACCGGGAATGATGACCAAGAAACAGATTCGTGCTTTGGTTGTACAAGCGCTAGAACTAGAGAACAAATCGACCTTTTGGGACATTGGATCTTGTACGGGAGCTATTGCCATTGAATGTAAAAGAGCATTTCCAGATTTGAATGTAATAGCATTTGAAAAACGCCCGGAGTGTAAGAAAATCATTTCTAACAACTGCCGACAACTGCACACGCCCGGAATTGCAATAGAAATTAGCGATGTTTTGGACAATAATTTGGGTGATTTGGGTGACGAACAATCCCATGGAAGAGATGGAAAAGAACTAAATAAACCTGATGCAGTATTCATCGGGGGGCACGGGAATCGACTAGAGGAAATGATCAGCAAAGTCGATCATTATCTGGCGAAAGGTGGAAACATTGTAATGAATGCCGCGTCAGCCAATTCGGTGGAAATATTTAGGAAAACTGCCGAAAATCTTCACTATCAACTTAAGGAAGAAATGGAATTAAAAATAGGAGACTTTAACCCTGTTACGCTATTGAGCGCAAAGAAGAAATAGAATGAATAGGATAACGATAATAGCAATTACAGACAACGCAATTCAGAAGGCATTAGAGTTGCAAAAAGAGTTTCCGAAATCAACGGTAGTGACTACCCGAAAATGCGAAGATGAGAGGGTGTCAACCGTCGAATCTGTTGCGGAATATGTGTCCCAGTATTTCAATAAAGTTGATGGGATTTGTTTTATCGGGGCCTTGGGGATTTGTGTTCGAACTATTGCTCCATGTATAAAAGACAAAGGTTCTGATCCTGCTGTTATTTGCATGGACGATCAATGCCAGAATGTGCAATCTGTCATCGGAGGTCACCAACAAGGAGCCAACGATTTGGCTATTCAAGTGGCTAGGTTTTTTGGAGCCACTCCAGTAATTTCAACAGCATCGGATGTTCAAAATATTTGGCCGCTCGACACTTTGGCTACCAAGTTTGGATGGACTTTAGGTGCCAACGCATCGGTTTCCGGGAAAAACAACGCAACAGCGGCCCTGTCGGAATCCATGGCAAAATTCGTTAACAACGAACCCACTGCTTTGGTTATTGAGGTCAAGGACCGAGGAACAGAAATTCTGGAGAGAACCAAACCAGATTTTGTAGATATTTACTACAGTTGGGAAGGTATCGATTGGAGCAAATACAAGCTGTGCATTGCCGTGACCTTTAGAAATACTCTGCCTCCAGTTCCATCTGTTTTTTACCATCCAAAATGCCTACATATTGGTTCAGGGTGTTCAAAAGAACTGGACTTCGATGTATTCAAGAATACCATCGAAGAAACGTTTGAAAATCTAGGTCTTGCTTCGGAATCAATTGCGGGATTGTATTCCATCGACATCAAGGCACAGCAACAAGCCTACATCGACTACGCTAAACAAGCAAACATCAACTTTAGCACCTATTCTCCCGAGGAAATAGAAAACGTTAAAGTTCCAAATCCAAGTCCTGTTGTTCAATCAAAGATAGGTGTAGACGGTGTTTCTGAATCAACGTCGATGTTGGCATCTGGAAACAGCCGGTTAATTTTGGAAAAGGAAAAATTTCACCTGCCGAATGATCAAAAATGTACGCTCGCTATTGCCCTCGACAATAATTTTAAGCGCCGAGCTTCCATCTCCATTGTTGGAGCTGGTCCTGGAGATAGCGAACTAATAACTGTTAAAGGTAGATTCTTGTTAGAATCAGCGGACTGTGTACTTTACGCAGGAAGTCTAATTCCTGAAACGATGACAAACTGGTGCAAACCCGGGGCAATTGTAAGGAATTCAGCCAGCATGACGCTTGAAGAACAAATTGATTTGATAAAGTCAGAATACACAAAAGGACATTCCATTGTTCGATTGCATTCTGGTGACCCTAGTATATATGGGGCCATTCAAGAACAGATGACCATCTTCGATGAACTTGGATTTGAATACTTTATCGTTCCTGGAATATCCGCATTTACAGCTGCCGCAGCATCGCTGAAATCAGAATTCACAATTCCTGAGGTTGTTCAAACGATAATCATCACCAGAGGTGAAGGAAAAACGCCAACGCCTGAGGCTGAGAAATTGGAAGAAATGGCCAAACTCCGAGCAACACTCTGTCTGTTTTTGAGCGTGGGAATCGCCAAGAAAATTGAAGAGCAATTATTACAGCATTATCCCTCCGACACACCGGTTGCGGTAATGTACCGATTAACCTGGGAAGACGAAGAAATTTGGACCGGTGAACTATCCAATTTGGCTCAAATCGTAAAGGACAGCAAAAAGACCAGAACGGTTTTGATAATTGTTGGGCATGCAATAGGCTCTAGAAAAAACCGCTCTCAGCTCTATCACCCCGACTGGAAACATATTTTTAGAACCAACAAAAAATTCAAGGTAGAACTACAATGATCTTAGTTTTTGGCGGAACAACAGAAGGACGAAAAGTTTGTCAATTGTTGACAGACCTGAACACCTCATTTCTGTACTCCACCAAAACAAACATTGGTTTACCTGCGATCAACGCTTCTGGTGAAGCCAAAACTTCGTTAATTCCCCCAAAGTATAGATGGGGCGAACTCAACGAAGCTAGTTTAGCCGCGCTAGTAAGAGAAGAGCAAATTGCAACCATCATCTACGCGGCCCATCCGTTCGCAACCCAACTCGCCAAAACAGTAGCCAAGGTTAGCGAACAATTGAAAATTCTGGTTTTGGCTTTGGAACGGACATATCCAGAACGGGACAATTCTGCTCATTACGTTGCAGATTACAGCGAGGCGATTGAATGTTTGGAGCAATTGGCAGTCAAAAATCTACTGGCGTTAACTGGCGTTCAAACGATTTCAAAATTAAAACCCTTCTGGAAAAAGCATAAAACCACTTTCCGAATACTAGATCGTGAAACTTCAAGAACGATTGCAAAAGAAAGTAACTTTCCAGCCGATCAGCTAGTATTTGGCAAGCCGTCCAAAATTTTGGCTGACGAAATTGAAATGATTCGATCTATTGGAGCACAATCTGTAATTTGCAAAGAGAGCGGCGAATCTGGATTTTTACCCGTGAAGATTGAGGCAGCGAAACATCAAAATATTCCAATACTTATCATTAAAAGGCCCAACCTGCCAGAGAATTTTAAACCCTGCAGTTCTCTGTTCGAATTAAGTGAAACGCTTAAACTTATAATGAAATGAGTTTAAGAAAAGTACCTGATGGACCATTGCGCGAAGGTTTTACAACTGGAACCTCAGCGACTGCAGCAGCTAAAGCAGCCATGTTGGCAATCTGCAATCAGGAAACAATCAAATCAGTAAATGTGCAACTTCCGGTTGACAAAAAACTAGAGATCCAAATTCACAATTGTTCATTTGAAGAATCACAGGCCCGGTGCTCCGTTATAAAAGATGCGGGCGACGATCCTGATGTAACGCACGGTGCGGAAATCGGCTGTCAGTTGACGTTAACCGCTAATAAGGGGATTACTTTTAGTGCTGGTTCTGGGGTTGGAATCGTTACACTTCCCGGATTAGAATTAGATGTTGGCGAACCGGCCATAAATCCAGTACCGCGAAAAATGATCTCTGATGCCGTGAATAAAATCCTACACGATTACGATCTGGAATGCGGCGTTCATGTTGAAATCTTCGTTACCAACGGAAAAGAACTGGCTAAAAGAACACTAAACGAACGGGTTGGAATCGTTGATGGTTTGTCAATTCTAGGAACCACAGGAATAGTGGTCCCGTACTCAGCTTCTTCATATATTGCCAGTATTGAACAGGGAATCGACGTTGCGGTAGCCAACGGCATTTCAGAATTGGTAATTAATTCTGGTGCTCGAAGTGAAAAGTTTTTGCGTACCAAATTTTCATCACTACCAAACCACGCCTTTATCCACTACGGAAACTGGATCGGAGAAACATTAAAGAAAATCGCCGAAAGCCCAATTGAGAAAATCACCATCGGAATAATGCTGGGAAAAGCGGTTAAACTTGCCGCAGGCCATCTCGATACGCATAGTTGCATTGCGAGCTGGAATAAGGAATTTATTATTGGCTTGGCTAAAGAAAGTGACTATAATGAAACCGACATTCAACAAGTTGAGAACATTAACACCGCTGGGCGGCTTCCTGAAATATTCGCTTTCGAACAATCCGAAAGAATGTACCAAAGTATTTTGAAAAGTTGTTTCGAAGTTGTTCAACCAGTGATCCCCAAAACCCATTTAGACCTATTTTTGATTTCTAAACAAGGAGAATTTATTAAATACGATTCATGACGTACGCAAGCCTACTTCGACCATTAATAGCTGGAATACTACATTCCTTTGAACCAGACCATGTAACAGCTGTTTCCGTCCTTGCTTCGGAAAAATCTGCAAACAGAGAACCTACAACATTTAAATCTGTATTTAGAGCATCACAATGGGCTCTAGGTCATTCGGTTACCCTGCTGCTCTTCGGCGCCATTGCATTACTCTTCAAGTCTGCTGCCGAAAATTTTGTTCATGAATTATCCTTTTGGGCTGAGGTCGCTGTTGGACCGATAATGGTTTGGCTCGGAATCACAGCCATTAAAAGAAACTACAAGATCAACGAAATGATGGCTGATCACAAGAAAATAGAGGCACACGATCATACAGCAAGTCAACCAATTCATCTACATGGCAAACAAGGCGAAGAAATTGCGATGAATCCCATTAATAGATCGTTTTGGGTTGGGCTACTTCACGGACTGGCAGGAACTGGCGGAGCACTGACTTCGGCATTGGTTCTTAGTTCTCCTACTATCAGCGACGCCCTAATTGTCCTTGGCGTGGAATCATTAGGAATTATTCTAGCTATGGGAATTTATAGTTATTCTTTGATATTTGTGATGAGCCGATTTATTGAGAAAAACTTGGCCATTTTTAAATGGATGAATGCTATTGCTGGGATGGCGTCAATAATTATTGGTCTATTTTGGATTTATAACTCTGTGCAACAATGAACAAAAAAGAATTCCCTTTTTCAGCCATAATTGGTCAAGATGAATTTAAACTAGCTCTGATCCTTGCGGTAATTGACCCAAGTATCGGAGGAGTACTGGCAATCGGAGATAAGGGCACTGGAAAAACTACCTTAATTCGATCGTTGGCAGCTTTGCTTTCTAGAGAGACTGAATTTCCATTTATTAACCTTCCGATTGGCGCATCGGAAGACAGAGTATTGGGATCGATTCATCTTTCTACACTTATCAACGAGAAAAAAGAAGAAGTTCAACCCGGTCTGCTTAATCTGGCTAACGGCGGAATTCTGTACGTCGACGAGATAAATTTATTAAACGACTATTTAATGGATAATCTTTTGGACGCCTCTGCTTCTGGAAATTACTTCTTGGAGCGCGAAGGGATTTCCAAAAAAATGGATAGCAAGTTTTGTCTGATTGGATCGATGAATCCTGAGGAGGGAGCACTTCGACCACAACTAATGGATCGTTTTGGTTTGAGCATCGAAATTCGGACACCAGAAAATGTTTCGGAACGGTCGCTAATCGTGCAGAGTCGATTATTTTTTGACGACGATCCAGAAACCTTTTTGAGTGAATTTGAAGCTGACGAAACTAGATTTTATGAAAAAATTAAATCGGCAAAAGAGCGATTATCTCAAGTTTCAGTTGCAATGGCGGAGATAGAATTTGCAACTCAAATGGCATCCACCAATAACGTTGAAGGTATGCGAGCGGATATCCTTTTAATAAAAACGGCAAGGGCGTATGCTGCTTGGCATGGAGCAAAGACGGTTGAAAAATCGCACATAGAAGCTATTTCTAATTTCGTTTTGGCGCACCGCAAAAAAGACACTCCTAACAAAAATAACAGGGCCAAATCACCAGAAAACAAACCCGGTAAATCTCCGACCCAAAGTCAAGAAAATAGTTGGGATGATCTTAGTGTTCACAAACCTAAATTGCCGGCTAATTCTTCCACAAACAAAGCTATTTCCAAATCGACTAAAAGTAATAAAGGTGTAAACAAAAAAGGTGTTGGAAGTAAAAATCCAAAGGCAAAAGAAGAATCAATCGATACGAGAAAAACTGTTGGCCAATATATTGTTAAAGATACTTTCGAAGTAATCCACAAAAGCGAACAAGCGAAATCCAAACAGCACCTTATTCTGCTTCTAGACTCGAGCGGGTCGATGCGCAATAAGGAAGTTGTAGCTTATGCCAAGGGCTATATTCAAAATCTGTTGCAGCAGAATAAATCCAAATACACTTTGTTTTCTTTAATCTCAATTCACGATGGGAAAGCACATGCATTGACCAACAGATCCAATGATTCCGCGGCAATATTGAATGAATTAGAAGAGCTTCCAACCGGTGGGAAAACAAACGTTATCGAAGCATTTAAAATTCTTAAATCAGTTGCCGGATACGACAGAAACATCGCCAATGAATTAGTGTTTTTAACCGACGGTAAATTTGGAGAATCCAAGGACATCCAAAACGCAGCGATAGCGTTTAAATTATATGCTAAGCGCGTCAATCAAACTACATTGGTAGACACCGATCAAGATCCAGTACAATTGAATCTGGTAAAGGATTTCTCGAAGCGTATCAATGTTCAGTACGAAACTCTAGAAGTATCAGCCTGAGAGGAAATCGAAAACCGTCCCCTCTCAGGACGCCTAATCTAATCAGTTGACAACTAGGCTAAAATACGTACAATGCTATGCTATTTCTTAACAAATGAAACAGCCTTTCCTTCAAAATTTATTTTGTAGACACCTGATGGAAGTGCAGAACAATCAATATTGAACGTTCCAGCACCGGAATCAATCTCTCTAACCAATTCGCCTCGGGCATTAAAAATTTGACCAGTTTTATTCGGCTCAACACCTTTAACAGTCAATTCATTTTCAACCGGATTTGGGTAAACTGAATAGCTAACTGATGACTCCTCAACTCCTACCGTAAAAGGTCTATCAAGATTCAAAAACGAAATATCGTAAGACCAGATAGACCGCGCAAAGGTACCTGCAATTAGGCGCTCGGTATTTAAATCCAATTCCACCTCTGACACGGTAATCGTTGGTAAATTAGTCCCCATCAACTCCCAATTTGTTCCTCCATCAGTTGTAACGAACACCCCTCCATCCGTCGCAGCAAAAATCACATGATCGTTTCCGCTTTCGGGCAAAAGCAGATCATTTACACCTATTCCTGGCATATTTCCGGAAATACTTGTCCAAGTTTGTCCTCCATCGGTGGTTTTAAAGATTTCTGCTCCGTTATAAGGATTGTAGTAGCCAGTCATCGAAACGAAATAAGTTGATTCATCCACAGTAGAATGATTCACCGAAGTTATTGACTTTGTACCCCAAGAATCATTGATCTGTTTCCAATTTCCAAAGACTCCGGAAATATTACCTTTCCACACCAATCCATCGCTAGTACCAACAAGGACATGATCCGGATTACTTGGATTCCTTTCCAATTCAATGATATATTCTGTCGGCGAATATAACCCATAGGGTCCAAGTCTAGTAAGATTGCCAGATAAATACCTTCTACCGTATGGAAGATTGTCAAAATAGATTAGCCGATTCGATCCAACAAGCATATCTCTTTGATCATCATTAAACTCGTACGGAGTAAACCAAGGAAATTTTTCGTTCTGTTCAAAACTCACAGCTTGCCCACTTCCTTCACTGTACCTAAGGTAAAATCCACCATTTTGCCATTCGCAAATATCGTAGCCAGCGCTTGTGGGAGTAAATTTAAACCCGTCGCCTCCAAAATATCTGG
The DNA here is from genome assembly GCA_020631555.1 of Flavobacteriales bacterium. GTDB lineage: Bacteria > Bacteroidota > Bacteroidia > Flavobacteriales_D > Parvicellaceae > JAHDGY01. The sequence continues at coordinate 21,375 of JAHDGY010000042.1, forward strand.
ACCAAGAATTAATTTGTCCCGCATTTCCTATAATGGTACCATTATCCTGGGCTCCACCACCATATTTTCCGTTTAACAAATCAGAAACCGTTATGTCATAGAATTGAGTAACCGGAATATTCTCAATATCCTGCCAGGAATTTCCTCGATTATTGGTTTTGTACAACCCTCCATCCGTTGCAATTATCATGGTTTGAGAATTCAAAAATTGGACATCATGCTTATCCGCATGAACTTCATATGTACTCCAATCTGGAACATTTTGAGTCCAGTAGTTTCCTCCATCCGTCGAATGAACCATGTTAACACCAGGAATTACCACATGATTTTCATCAAAAGGGTTGACATGTATAGTTCCAAAATACCAACCTATACGATTATTAATTGGCCCATACAGTTGCGAAAACACACTTGAACCTGTGTTTAACTCATACCAATACTCACCGCCATCTGTAGACTTGTACACGCCTTTTACATTATATGAACTATTTGCCACACCTACGGCATATAAAATATTGGAATTTGTTTTGGCTATCCCGATACCTAGCTTGGAAATCCCACTCGGCAATCCATTCCCTATTTTTTGCCAATTACTCCCACCATCGGTTGACTTATGAAGACTCGCAGAGCCCCCTCTAAAAGGCAGCATACTACAGTATATAACTTTAGAATTAGTTGGATCCATGACAATGTCTGTAGCGCCTATAAAATTTTCCTTAAATAGAGTATTGGTCCAAGTACTACCACCGTCCTCACTTTTAAATACACCCTTTTGTTTATTATTGGCGTCACTATATCTCGACAGTGCTCCTACTAAGAGAATTGAAGGATTTGAAGGATCCACACATACATCAGAAACATGACGTACTTCATCTAGACCCAGATGCTTCCAATTTTCACCATTATCCGAAGAATGATAAACCCCGTTTCCAACATTATTCCAAATCTTATTATCTCCTGTACCAACGTATATGTTACCGTCCTGAACTGTAATAGCACTTACAGCCATAAACGCATTAAAGTCAAAAATGGGCTTCCAGGTGCTTCCTGCATCTTCAGTCATAAACACCCCTCCGTTAGCGGCACCAGCATACATTATTTCACCACCTTCCGAACCTAGCGCAATCACATTAAATCGACCACCAATGTTTCCTGGACCTTCCGGATGCCATTCCTGTTCTAAATCTGATCCTCGAACATTCATTTTTGAACGCTTTAGCAGGTTCAATCGCCGCATCTGACGCAAATATAACTCGTGATCAAATTTACGATCCACCCCGCCTCGCAGGTCTTCCCAATAGTTATTTGGAATTTGATAGGCGTGCAACTGCTCGCGATCTAAGGTTTTCGAGGTTGTACAAATTAGGACTTTATCAATAGACAAGAAAACGCTTAATAAAACAATACAGGCAATGGAAAACCAGAGCGTAAATTTTTTCATGATTTTTGTGTTTTTTGTTAAAAAGCAATGACCGTTCAACAAAAACGGCTCACTTCCATATAATCATGCATAAATATACTGATAATAAGTATATTATACTTAATAAGTGTGCATTATTTAAATCCATAATAAACTAAGTTGGTCGCTACCAAATCTTAATATTGTAACTTTTCCCAACCAGAATACATGATGAGAATACCCTGAGAGGAAATCGAAATGTAGAAATGCGTTCTCGACTAAATGTCTCAATTTGTAAATTTCTTTGTCGTAGCCTCTTAGGTGCTTTCTGTTCTTTCTGGGTGGAATTACCGGATTCATGTTTTGTTGTATAGCCTGATTTACGATTGCATCACTGTCGTACCCACGATCAGCGAGCAGGTGTTCAGC
>JAHDGY010000128.1 GCA_020631555.1 Flavobacteriales bacterium
ACAGTGATGCAATCGTAAATCAGGTTATACAACAAAACATGAATCCGGTAATTCCGCCCAGAAAGAACAGAAAGCGCCTAAGAGGTTACGATAAAGAAATTTACAAAGTGAGCATTTGGTCGAGAACGCATTTCTACATTTAAAAGCATGGAGAGGAATAGCGACTAAGTATGCAAAAAGTACAACCTCATTTTTGGCTGCTGTTCAAATAAGGTGTATTAGCATTTGGGTAAATATCTTATAACGACACCATCTAGTGAGTACTTTGGTTTGTCTGGTAATGTTGTATTATTACAAATAAATACGCGAACTACATGGAAAAAAGGCTTTTAATTGTTGTCGGTACACTTTCTTGCGGGTTAGCATTGGGGCAAGATAATTCAGCTCGGGAAATAACCTACAAAACGATAGGGACTACGAAGTACGATTGGCAAACAAATTATACCAATAGCAATCGGATTGTTGTGAACGATAATGGAACAATTGGTATGGTGTATATTAGAAGTACGGATTCCAAGCCGTTTCTGGAAAGAGGTACAGGTTACAATTATTTTTATGGTTCTAGTTGGGGAGCTGAGTCTACTGCAAGAATAGAAGACGAGAGATGGGGATGGCCTTTGCGTATTTGGTTCTGAAGAATGGTCGAGAGGTAGTGATTTCTCATAGAAATGACAATAATTCTTTGTCCATGGTTTGTAGAGAGAAGGGAAGTGGTGCCGAATGGACAAAGGATACGGTGCCTGTAGGGATCGATCACAAAATTCTTTTTTCAAGAGCAATTGCTGGTGGAGATGATGGCAATACAATACATTGCATTGGTGTCACAGCATCTAAGTCAGATTTTGGAGGTGTGCAATACAGAGGAATGGATGCAGCACTTTTGTACTGGAGGTCTAAGGAGGGGGGTAAGACATGGGATATTCAAGATTCTCTCTTGCCGCAATTAGGTCCTGATAAATATTCTTATATCGCTTTTGACAAATATTCAATAGCAGCTCAAGGAAACACAATTGCAATAGAGGTATGGGGAAGCTGGCATGATGCATTTATTCTGAAGTCAACGAACAATGTGGGTTCCTGGACTGAAACCACGATTATAGATTTTCCAGTGGATTTATGGAATCCTGGAAAAGGTATATGGGATCCGGACAGCAACAGCGTTGCAGATACACTCCTTACATGTGATGGAGCTGGTGATATGACAATTGATAGAAATGGAAAGGAGCATGTTGTTTTCGGAAAGGTTAGATTGTTTGATAACAATGCAACAGAAGGAAACTTTGAGGCAGGTTATGTAAAAGCTGCAGACGATGAAGTTTTGTATTGGAATGAAAGCTTTCCGGCAGATTCATTTCCGGTAGTAACAGGAATAGTTGATGCGGGTGGAAGTGGAAGTATCGATTTGGTTGGTGCTGGAGGTTATAATGTTGCTGGTGCTAGTCAGCCGTTGATTGCGGCAGCTGAAAATGGCGATTTATATGTAGTGTGTTCGGGCTTATCGGAAGAGTTTAACGATGGTTCTAAAAATTACCGGCATATCTATGCCATTAAATCTACCGATAATGGCTTAACCTGGTGTTATCCTAATGACCTTACAGCTGGTGAAGATGAGGCTGAGCAAGAGCATGCCTACCCTTATCTTGCTAAAAGAGTAACGGATAAATTGCACGTGGTTTACCAACGTGATTTCGCAATTGGGGTTCATACGGTAGGAGACGGACATGCGGCAGGGGAAAATAGTATGGTGTACATGGCTATCGATTTGTAGGACGCTTGTGGTTCGCCAGTAGGTGTAGGTAAAAATGAGGATGTAAATCTGAAGGTTCATGTTTATCCAAATCCGGTAATCAATTCTTCCACTGTTAGCTTTACAACCGTTGATCGACAAGAGTCTTAATTAAAGGTTGTTAGCGTGCTTGGCAAAGAAATGTTTATTGGTCAGCAAAAGCAATTCAGTGCTGGGTCGCATACTATCGAATTGGATGTTTCAAAATTCCCTAACGGAATTTATTACTTGACCCTGAACGGTGAAAATACGCGCACGGTGAAAAAAATGGTTGTAGAAAAATAGATTTTCTTGATAAAATTAAAGGGCCCGTTTGCTGTAGCAAATGGGCCTTTTTCATTTATGGGTATTCCCCAGATTGGAAGCTCACAGAAGATTTGCATTTTTGTGCAATTATGGAGTTTAAATTAGAAGGGAAGCAATTCGTTGAATTATGCGATTTGTTAAAAATTACGGGAGTTGCTCAAACAGGAGGCCATGCTAAGATGATTATTCAGGGGGGAGAGGTGCTTGTTGACGGTGAAACGGAAACCAGAAGAAGAAAAAAACTGTCTGTTGGAGCTATAGTTGAGGCATCAGGAGAAAAGATTGAAATATTGCCATAATACTATGTTCAAGAAACCCATCGTCTGGCGAATTTTAGTTCCGTTTTTGTCTAATTGCGTTCTGGCTTTTTTAATCATTGGATGTTCATCGTCTGATCAGGGTAAGGCCCCAGCGTATTACAAAATTTCAGGTCCTACACAAGGAACTAGTTATCACATTACTTTTTCCGAGGCGGATGGAATTGAAGTGAAAAACGCTGTTGATTCGTTATTATCTGCTTTTGACCAATCAGCTTCGCAGTACGTGTCAAGTTCCTACATTTCTAGATTCAACAGCGGACAATTTGATACAATTAAATTCGACGATAACCATCACCTTGGGCCTTTGTTGTTAAGGTCTAGTCAGCTAATGGGTTTTACGAATAATTCTTTTCACCTTGGATTAGCGCCTATTCTGCAATATTGGGGTTTTTCGGATAAAAAATATTTGGAAGCAGAGGTGGATAGCAATTTTGTGGATTCATTAATTGTTCTTTCGCGCTGCTATGCTCAAGAAAATGAGGATTCGACCATAATTCGATTAACGCCAGGATTTATGTTGGATTTAAATGCAATTGCTCAGGGGTATTCAGTTGATCTAGTCGGAGACTTACTCGAAAAGAATTTCGGTATTGATAATTATTTGGTTGAGATAGGGGGTGAGCTTTTAAGTAAAGGTTTGAATCCTCTAGGGCGAGAGTGGTCAATAGGGGTTGAGGAGCCGATTGAGGGCGCACTTCCAGGAAAAAAAATAGTTGCTAAAGTGCGGTTGAACAATTGCGCAATGGCCACTTCTGGAAACTATAGAAATTTCTACAAGAAGGATGGAAAGAAATATTCTCACACGATCGATCCCGCGACAGGCTTTCCGGTGAAACATGGAATGTTAAGCACCACGGTGTTATCGACAGATGCGGCAACAGCTGATGCACTAGCGACAGCGCTAATGGTAATGGGATCGGACAAAGCAAAATCATTTGTCCAAAAGAATAAACTAAAAGCCTACTTTATTTTCGACCAAAACGGAAGTCAGCAGGTTTGGTATTCCGACGGATTTAAGGGATTGATTGTAGACTAATAGTGTTTAATCACTTTCCGGTATCCTATAATAGAATTCCCCTGTAGTATTCGAACAAAATAGACACCGTCAGATTGGCGTCTCATTGAAATTACTTTATTGTATTGTTGTGCCCCATCCGGCACTTTTCTTTCATAAACCACTCGGCCCAGAAGGTCGGTAATTTGAATGCCGAGGTTAGAAACAGGGGTAGTGTCCAGATTAGTGTGATTTTTTAACTGGTTTCTTTTTCGAGAACTAGCAGATTGTTTTTTGTGATTTTTTGCTTTTGGGGGCATATTTTGCCCTGAATACCTCGATTATTTG
>JAHDGY010000043.1 GCA_020631555.1 Flavobacteriales bacterium
TTACTACCCGTAAAAAAAAGTTAAACAACTACACGTACTACACCGGATGCTTACAACTTAATCAACAATCTCAAACTACTTTATGTGCAAAGGTCTCAAGGTGTTGCTAAATTATACTAAGGAGTGCAAGTGCAAGTTGGCCTCTGAATCTAAGCACAAATTACACGAATATCTGCTTTAAGATGCGGAGTTTCTATTTAAAATTCAACCAGTTGTCGGAAAGCGGATGGGCTAAAATAAAAAAGGTGCGTGAAGGTCTGCACGCACTTTAAAATCATTTATTGATATACCTTATACTTTAACCTCTTGAGCAATCAACGTTTGTTCAATGATCCCAACGCATTCCAAAAGTTGTTCTTCTGTCATAACTAATGGTGGAGCAAATCGAATAATATTCCCGTGAGTCGGTTTAGCCAATAGTCCATTTTCCTTTAGCGCTACACAAATATCCCACGCTGTTGAACCATCTTCTGTATCATTGATTAAAATTGCATTCAGTAAACCTTTTCCGCGTACTGCAGCAACGAGATCCGTGCGATCAATTATTTTGTTGATTTCATCTCGGAACAATTGTCCTAGTCTTTCCGCATTTTCAGCCAACTTCTCTTCAGCAACAACCTGTAAAGCAGCAACGGCTACTTTGGCCGCAATTGGGTTGCCTCCAAACGTGGAGCCATGCTGTCCTGGCTTAATTACGTCCATAACTGAGTTATTCGCCAGAACTGCAGAAACTGGATATGCTCCTCCGGACAAAGCCTTGCCGAGGATAAGAATATCCGCTACCACGTTTTCGTGATCAATGGCTAGTAGTTTACCAGTCCGAGCGACCCCAGTCTGTACCTCATCGGCGATAAACAGTACATCTTTGTTCGCACAAAGTGCTTTGGCTTTGGTTAAGTAGCCTTCACTTGGAACATAAACACCCGCTTCGCCTTGAATTGGTTCTACCAAAAACCCAGCAACATTCGGACGTTGAAGAGCTTCTTCTAATGCATCGACATCATCGTATGGTATTCTAATAAAACCAGGAGTGTATGGACCAAAATTTTTGTTTGCCACCGGATCGTTAGAAAATGAAACAATGGTAGTTGTTCTTCCGTGGAAGTTATTTTCACACACGATTATTTGCGCTGCATTCTCATCAATACCTTTCTTTTCATAGGCCCATTTTCGGCACAACTTGATTGCTGTTTCTACTGCTTCGGCACCTGTATTCATTGGTAAAACTTTGTCGTATGCAAAGAATTCAGTTATGAATTTTTCATAAGGACCCAGAGCGTCGTTATAAAATGCTCTCGAGGTAAGTGTAAGCGTTTTAGCCTGCTGTACCATTGCGTCTACTATTTTGGGATGACAATGTCCTTGATTGACTGCCGAATAAGCTGATAGAAAATCGTAGTATTTTTTGCCTTCACAATCCCAAACATGAACGCCTTCACCCTTAGTTAGAACTACTGGCAATGGGTGGTAGTTATGCGCTCCATACATGTCTTCGAGTTCGATAGCTTGCTGAGAGTTAATTTTTTCCATAAATCTTCTAATAAACATTAATTAATCAACTTCAACCCTCGTCCGGAGAGAGTTACATCCTTTCCTCGTTGATGTACAAAATGCACGGGAGAGAAATCACCCCAGAACGGGTAAAATGTTAGCCGTTCGTAAAATTACGAGTATGATTGATAAGATGAAATTAAGTTAGCGAATAAATTGTGCTGAATAAGCCTGTTTATTGCCGCGTTCGTCCTCTGCTTCGAATCGCAATTGGTGGGTACCTTTTGAAATATTATTGTATTCGTCAAATTTTATGGTAATTCTTCCGGATCGTCGATTTAAAAAAGCAAGTTTCCATTTTCCATCGATAAAGCATTTGTGTTTTTTGATTCCGCTCAAATTGTCTGACACCCGCAAACTGATGTACTTGCTCTTGGCCATATTCTTTCCATTGTAAATATTCAAAGGTTTGATTTTGGGTGCTACCGAATCAATCATTATTGTGTAGTTGCCAAGGGCTTTAACCTTGGTTTCAATCCAACCGTTATTGTATTTGCCACCGCAAGGCCAGGAGTTTTTTAGGTTAGGATTCACCTGCGCAATATATGCTTGATTTCTATGTTTTTTGGAAACATGTGAAGCTCGTATGGCAATGGCAAATTTTTGCTGAACAGGAGTATATGCTCGATTTATTTTGTGTAGTTGAGCAGCAGCCTTATTATAGGTGCCTTTTTTGTAAAATAAATCTACGTTTTTAGTAAATGTGGAGTCCTGAAAAACAGCTTTAAAATCCGGTTGCGTGATAGAGTCAACTTTATTAAAATGAATAATTTGTCCTGTGTCTTTTCGGATCGATACTTTTTTCATTTTTGGATTGTGGAGTAATTTCAATTCAACCGTTGAGTTGTTTCCAGCAGCATCGGAAATTACGTATTTGGCATAATGAAGGCTGGAATCTGAAAACTGGATTTTACCAGAATTTACCACTGAATCATAGATTAGAAGTGGATTGTTCGGAAGCAAATGAGAGCGGTGATAATGAAACCGTCGTTTGTGAAATTCTTTATAGTCCTTGTGTGCGTTGATGTACCGGCTTGTTGCAAAATCTAGTTTGTTAAACTGATTGCTAAAGATCAACACGCTATCTACCCATAACTTTACAGCGTAAATTCCACACTTATTGTGTGCACCATTCAGATAATCTACTGCATGCACTGCAAGACAAAATTCGCCATCCACTTCGATTGTTTTTGCCACCCTATATTTGCTTTTGGATCCATTCACAGGCCAGCGTTTACTCATGTTTTTACCTTCTATAAAACCATTGTCTAGAGGGTAAAGTTTAATTCCATTGACTTTTGGTGGAATGGTATCCTTAATTCCAAATCCAACCATTAGCGGGTTGATAGGATATTCTGTATCGGTTTCTCGAATTTCGAAATGTAAATGCGGCCCGGCAGACCCTCCCGTATTACCTGAAAAAGCTATCTGTTCGCCTTTTTTGACAAAAATTCGGTCCTCAACTGAAACTATCGTATCGATGGTTTCGCTTTGCCTTTTGAATTGAAATTTGCGAACAAGCTTTTCAACCTTCTTTGGGAAGTTTCTTAAATGGGCATAAACCGTAGTATAGCCATTCGGGTGATCTAAGTACAAGGTTTTTCCATAACCGGTATGGGAAATTTTGACGCGCGAAATAAAACCATCAGCCGCCGCCAAAACTTTTTTGCCTTCAACTCCTTGGGTTTTGATATCAATTCCGGTGTGAAAATGATTGGTGCGCAATTCGGCGAAATTGCCAGAAAGAACCAATGGGATTTCAAGGGGAGACCCGAAGTAATTGGTTGGCCACTCTACTGATTGGCTAGTTAGGGTTGTGCAAGTACTTGAAAAGCAGGTTAATGCAAATAATGATAGTGCGGTTCGATTTCGTTTTTGATTAGGTTTCAGCATAGTACTTTGTAAAGTTACTTGAGGCAAATTTCTGGCCATGACTGGTTTGGTCAAAGATTTACACAAACCAGGGTTAAAAGTTTGGTATGTCTTGTAGCAATTTTACTTTTGTCATAACTGTTATTTATTGCATTCGTGGCGGATCAAATAAAACTGATCAATTCAATTGGGCTTAAGATGGAGTCGCTTTACAACAAGTTGGTAGAAGCGAAAGAGGAGCGTGATGTTCTGTTAAAAAGTGTGGATAGATTGGAAGCCGAGTTAAAAATAGCGAATGACAATATCTTGCAGTTAGAGGAGAAAAATAAAATGCTCGGTATTGCAAGATCCACTCAAGGTAAACCGGATACTTCAGAAATGAAGGCAAAAATTAGTGAGCTTGTTCGTGAAGTTGACCAGTGTATTGCGTTATTAAATAGATAATTGAGTTTTTAGTGAGTGATAAGCTTAGCATAAAAGTTACTGTTGGAGGAAGAACCTATCCCCTTACCATCGATCGCTCTGAAGAAGAAGTAATTCGAAAGGCAGCGAATAAAATCAATGATTCTATTGTAGAGCTGCGCGATAATTACGCAGTAAAGGATATGCAAGATCTATTAGCAATGGCAATATTGCAGTCGGAATCGTTATTACTTAAGGCAACAGGAGAGGTGGAAAAGGATGAAGTTGAAAGTGCTTTGACTGATTTGGAAGCGACGTTATGCGCTTATTTGGGATAGCCTGCTTCGGCGCATTATATTTTTCTCGATTATTTATGTTAAAAAATTAATTTATGGAACCTTTAGGGGTAATCGTTGGTGTTGTAATTGGATTGATTGTCGGGATCGTAATCGTAAATCTTTTGCTAAGTGGTGCGAACAAAAAGAAAGCAGAGGCGGTTGTTAAGGAGGCAAATGTAGAGGCTGATCGAATAAAGAATGAGAAAATTCATCAGGCCAAAGAAAAATTCTTGAGTTTGAAGGAGGATCATGAAAAAGCGATTCAGGATCGGGAGAAAAAAATGCGAAGTCGGGAAGACAAATTTCGTCATAAAGAGAAAGAACTAAGCAAACGTATTGAAGACAATAGTCGAAAATCAAAGGAAATTAGCTCGTCGAAGCAACGAGTCGAAAACCAATTAGAAGTGGTTTCGAAGAAACAATCCGAAATTGACAAAATGCATGAAAAGCAAGTCAAACAATTGGAGGAACTTTCAGGGTATTCGATTGACGAGGCGAAGCAACACCTTGTGCAAGCGTTGAAGGATGAAGCGCGAACCGATGCAATGAGCTACATCAAGGAAATTCAAGATGAGGCGAAGCTCAATGCAACCAAAGAGGCCAAGAAGATTATAATTCAGTCTATTCAACGGGTGGCCACCGAAACTGCCATTGAAAATTCTGTTTCTGTTTTTAATATTGAAAGTGATGAATTGAAGGGGCGAATAATTGGGCGAGAAGGACGAAATATACGGGCCTTGGAGTCTGCCACTGGGGTTGAAATAATTGTAGATGATACTCCAGAGGCTATCATTTTGTCGTGCTTTGATCCTGTTCGAAGAGAAATCGCTAGGTTGTCGTTGCATCAATTAGTTGGAGATGGTAGGATCCACCCAGCTCGTGTGGAGGAAGTTGTTGGTAAAACCAAGCGTAAATTAGAAGAGGAAATTGTTGAAACTGGAAAGAGAACGTGCATCGATTTAGGAATTCATGGATTGCATCCTGAGCTAATTCGAATGGTCGGAAGAATGAAATATCGATCTTCTTATGGTCAAAATTTGTTGCAGCACTCCAGAGAGACAGCAAACCTTTGTGCTACGCTAGCTTCCGAACTCGGATTGAATCCAAAGGTTGCCAAAAGAGCGGGATTATTGCATGATATTGGAAAGGTGCCAGATGACGAACCAGAAACGCCGCACGCGATTCTAGGGATGAAAATGGCAGAAAAGCATGGTGAAAAGCCAGATGTTTGCAATGCTATTGGGGCTCATCACGACGAAATAGAAATGAAAACGTTATACGCGCCGATTATTCAAGTTTGTGACGCTATTTCTGGAGCACGACCAGGTGCCAGAAAAGAAATAGTAGAGTCATACATCAAGAGAATTAAGGATTTGGAAGGATTGGCACTTTCTTACGATGGAGTAACCAAGGCGTACGCTATACAAGCTGGTAGAGAGCTTCGTGTTTTGGTAGAGAGCGAAAAGGTTTCAGATAAACGATCAGACGAACTTTCATTCGAAATTTCTCAAAAGATTCAAACTGAAATGACTTATCCTGGTCAAGTAAAGGTTACTGTTATCAGAGAAAAACGAGCCGTTAATTACGCTAAATAAGTAATTTAGTTAAACATTTTACCCCATCATCATGATCTTAGAAGGACGGAGAGTGCTTGTAACCGGAGGTGCCGGTTTCATCGGATCCAATTTGATAGAAAAGTTTCTTGAGCAAGATAACTATATTACTTGCTTGGACAACCTGTCCACTGGGAGAATGGATAATATATTTGGTTTTTTGGACCACCCCAGATTTAATTTTTTAAAAGGGGATATACGATCACTTGACGATTGTAGAAATGCTGTTCACGGATCAGAAATAGTTTTGCATCAAGCAGCGTTGGGGTCCGTTCCTAGATCTATTAATGACCCTATTACTTCAAACGATGTCAATGTTGGCGGTTTTTTGAATATGCTGGTAAGCAGCAAAAGATGGTGGAATTAAACGTTTCGTTTACGCTACTAGTAGCTCAATTTATGGGGATCACGTTGCATTGCCTAAGGTTGAGGACAAAATAGGCAAGCCTTTGTCACCTTATGCCGTTACCAAACACACCAATGAACTTTATGCTGAAGTGTTTGGCAGTCTGTACGGAATGGAACTGATCGGTTTGAGATATTTTAATGTATTTGGTCGTCGACAAGATCCGGAAGGCGTCTATGCTGCGGCGATTCCCAAGTTTATTCAGGTATTCGTTACTGGTCAGTCGCCGGTTATAAATGGAGACGGGACTCAGACGAGAGATTTTACTTATATCGATAATATTATTCAGGCTAATCAACTTGCTGCCACCACAAAAAATATGGATGCTATTGGTCAGGTTTATAATATTGCCTTTGGAGAGGAAACCGTTTTGATCGAATTAGTCGAGACACTTCGGGATTTACTTGCTAAATTCGATCCCGAAATTGCTCAGTTGAAAGTTTGCCATGGGCCAGAAAGGTTAGGAGACGTGCGCTATTCGCTGGCTTCGATCGATAAAGCTAAAAGGCACTTAGGCTACAAACCAACCCATAGTGTTTGGAGCGGGCTAAGTGAAGCGATTAAGTGGTATTGGGAAAGTCTGAGTGTGGTAAAATAGTTTTCTAAAATAGATTTGTTTGAAAGTTCTGTTTCTTACGCAATATTATCCACCCGAAACAGGAGCTCCTCAAAATAGACTCCATGATTTAGCTGTGAGATTGTCGCGAGCTGGTCACGATGTTTCTGTTTTGACGGCTATGCCGAATTACCCGAAAATGGAAATTTATGAGGGTTATCGAAAAGCTTTATTTCGAAAGGAGGTCGTCGATGGCGTTAGGGTTTTCAGGAGCTGGATTTTTGTATCGAAGAGTAAAGGCGTATTTTTGCGTTTGTTGAACTATTTTTCTTTTGTCCTTTCATCGATGTTTGTTGGAATTTTTAGGATTCCGCGACACGATATCATTTTCTGTGAATCGCCACCCCTTTTTCTTGGAATTTCTGCCCTGACAATTAAGTCTTTTAAACGCGCCAAGTTGGTGTTTAATGTTTCCGATTTGTGGCCTGAAAGTGCGGAAAAATTAGGGTTGGTTACCAATAAATTTTTGCTTCGCATTTGCACGGTATTGGAGGAGTATTGCTACAAAAAGTCAGATTTAATTTCTGGACAGACTCAGGGTATTCAGCAGGACATAAAGAATCGTTTTCCGACCAAGGACGTAGTTTGGTTGCCCAATGGATCGGACATTTCAAGGTATATACCTGTTTGGCCTAGACCTAACCGTTGGCGATTGAAATGTGGATTCAATGACAGTGATTTAGTTTTTTATTATGGCGGAATTCTGGGACATGCTCAGGGTTTGGAGATAATTTTGGATACTGCTTCGCGATTTGGTGATAATGTCAAGTTTGTAATAATGGGGAGTGGTCCTTTGAAGCAAGAACTTTTGGCGCAAAAGGAAAAACAAAGCTTAGACAACGTATTTATATTGGATGGAGTTCCGAAGAGTGAGATGGCCAATATTCTTTCGGAAATCGATGCTGCAATTGTGCCGTTACGGAAATTGGAATTATTTTTAGGTGCGATCCCATCTAAAATATTTGATGTTTTGGCCATGGAAAAACCAATTGTTCTAGGAGTTGACGGAGAGGCAAAAAAGCTATTTGTGGATCAGGGAAACTGTGCGGTTTATTTTGAGCCGGAAGATAGGAAAGAATGTGTTATATGTGTTCAAAATCTAGTTGATAATCCGGATCTTATGGTGCAATTGGGGAAGAACGGAAGTAAGTTCGTTCGGAAACATTTTGACCGGCAGCAAATAGCATTAAACTTTGAAAAAAAATTGACAAAGTTGTTAAATGATGGAAAATAGGGTGATCAGAAGCGCATGGTGCACAGTGCCTCTATTAACTCTATGTATGCCAATACTGTGGCGTTCCGCAACAATATGTCTTGGTCTTGTTTTCTTGGGGGCTTTAGTCAGCAATTTTTCGAAAGATTCTCAAAGGCAAAGTAAGCAATGGTTGCCTTTCGTAATGGTAATTCCATTTTTGATTGCCGCTTTGGGAATGGCTAATACTCAGAATATTGATTCTGGGTCTACTAAACTTGTTCTCAAATCGGTGTTTGTAGCAATGCCGGTAATAATAGTTATTGCTAAATGGGATTGGGAGAGGGTTTTACCAGTGGCACTAAAGTACTTCTTAATAGGATGTTTAATTAGTTGCATTGTCAACATTGGTTTGTCCACCGCTAATTTTATTAAAAGCCATGATCCAAATGAGTTTTTTTATGTCCGATTAGCGCATACAATGCATCCGAGCTATTTGTCTATGTATTTGGGATTCAGCATTATGTTTTTGTATTACTTCTTGTTCAATCCTAGAAAGTCTTATTATGTTCGTCCGAAAATAGCAATGATCGGAGTAGTGTTTATTACTTTGATGATTATGCTTTTGTCTTCTAAAATGGGTTTGGTTGCAATGTTGGTTGTTCACATAGGAGCATTGGTTTATTACGTGGTAAATTGTAAAAAGTATACACAAACGGCAGTGGTCGGAATGTTGGGTATACTGACGTCGATAGCAGCCTATTTGTTTGTCCCTAGTATTAATTCTAGAATCAATGAAATGGCAGATGTATTCAGCGATGATAAAGGACAGATTGGAAATTCGACTACGGCTGTTCGGATTCACGCCAGCAGAGTGGCATTGGAATTAATTGAGAACAACGCAGTGTTTGGAGTTGGCACAGGGGATGGAGAAGTAGAAACAATTAAGGCGTATGAGCGCAACAACTTGGTTAATTTGGCTGAACGACGATTAAATCTGCATAATCAATTTCTGGAAACTTTTGTCGCTAATGGTGTTGTTGGGTTTTTGGTTCTGTTAGGATTACTGGTATTACCATTTGCTATGGCATTGCCACCCCATTTGAAACTCTTTAGATGGTTTGCAATTGTATTAGCATTGAATTTGTTGAGCGAATCGATGCTTGAGCGTCAAGCCGGAGTTACATTTTTTGCCATTTTTACAACGTTGTTTTTAGCCACTTATTCAGATTATCGTAAGAGAGTGGTTGGGAGTAATTTAAATGAAAAGTAATTGATGAAAGTACCTTTCGCACCTCCAAGAATTGACAATTTAATTATAAATGAAGTTGTGGATACTTTGCGGTCGGGGTGGATTACTACAGGTCCGAAGACGAAGCGATTTGAACAGGAATTAACACAATACACCGGTGCGAAAAAAACAGTTTGTTTGGGTTCAGCCACAGCTGGTTTGGAGTTGGTGCTTAGATGGTTTGGAGTTGGTTCGGGAGATGAGGTGATTGTACCCGCTTACACTTATTGTGCAACGGCAAATGTTGTATTGCATTGTGGAGCGAAACCAATAATGGTTGACGTTAATCCATCGGATTACAATATTGAGTTAAGTCAGCTAGCAAAGGCGATTACTAATCGGACTAAAGCTATTATTCCTGTCGATTTTGGAGGTAATCCATGTGATTATGCTGCATTGAATAGATTGGTGCAAGAACAGAATTCAAGATTTGTGCCCAGTACCGAAATGCAGAAGCGACTTGGTCGAATATTGATTTTAGCAGATGCAGCACATTCATTTGGAGCTTCATACAAAGGACACAAGGCTGGTGCTTTGACCGATATTTCGGTTTTCTCGTTTCACGCGGTTAAAAACTTAGCAACGGCTGAAGGTGGAGCTGTGGTTTTTAATCTGCCAGAGCATTTTGATCATGAAAAGTTGTACCAAGAGTTTTGCGTCAAATCATTGCATGGTCAGTCTAAGGATGCGTTGGCTAAAACTTCCAAAGGAGGTTGGCGATATGATGTTTTGGAAGCTGGCTATAAATGCAATATGACGGATATTCAAGCTTCCTTAGGATTGGTCGAACTAGGACGGTATGACGCTGAAAACTTGCCAAAACGAAAGTATATTTGCGAACGTTATTTGCAAGCTTTTTCGAACAAACGCTGGGCAAACCTTCCGGTTTTTAAGAACATTTCTTTTGAAGGCTCTTATCATCTTTTTCCGTTGAGGATTTCCGGAATTACCGAATCAGAGAGAGATAGTATTATTGATGAATTGGCCAGCCACGAAATTTCGGTTAATGTTCATTTTCTGCCATTGCCCCTTCTGTCGTTGTACAAAAATAAAGGTTACAACATCCAGAATTATCCAGTTGCGCAATCGTTATTCGAACAGACGATAACGCTGCCGGTATTTTTCGATATCACTGATGCCCAAATCGATTTTGTGATTGAGAAGTTAATCGAGTGTGTTGAAAAGCACTTGAATTAATTCAGTATAAATGAAGCGCTTGTTCGATTTTTTATCCAGCTCAGTAGTGCTTATTTGCATTTCACCGTTTGCCTTAATTATTGTTTTGCTAATTGTTTTGGACAGCCGTGGAGGTGTGTTTTTTAAGCAAATTAGAGTAGGACAGGGAGGAAAGGAATTTTACTTGTATAAGTTTAGGACCATGCGGATTAATTCTGAAAAGGGTGGTCAAATTACGGTTGGAAGTAGAGACCCTAGAGTAACGAAGGTCGGATGGTATCTAAGAAAATTCAAGTTGGATGAATTACCTCAATTAATTAATATCCTAAAAGGAGAGATGAGTGTGGTTGGTCCGAGGCCGGAGGTTCCGAAATATGTTGCGTTATACTCCACTGATCAAAAAAGAGTACTGGAAGTAAAGCCTGGCCTTACTGATTACGCGTCTATTGAATATCTCGATGAGTCAACTTTGCTTGGTAAATCGGACGACCCTGAGGCAACATATATTCAGGAAATTATGCCCAGCAAGCTAAAACTGAACCTTAGGTACATTGACGAAATGGGAATGTTCACAGATGTGAAATTAATTGTTAGAACCTTGCTAAAAATAGTTGAATTAGGTTGATTCGGAATTATTTAATTGGGAAAGAGTTGAACATTGTGGTCCGATTTTCGTAAAGAGATGTCAATTTGAGTTAAACTTTTATTACATGGAAAAGTTAAGCAAGGATTGGTTCTCGAAGGGAATTATTGACCTAGAATACAAACAATATGTGCTTCTTGGTTATCTGAAAAAGTGTAGAGAAAAATTCGATCGAACTAAATTGTATCCCCAATTTTCAGACTTGGTAATGCACTATCATAATTTGCTGCAATTCAAGGAAAAAAAGAAGGTAATCTACGACAAATTCCCTAAGAATATATCCAAAATCGATTTTGCCAAATTGAAATTACAATTCGAGCAAGAAATTCAAGATTCCGAGGTGCTTAGAGAAGTTAGTGATTTGGTTGAATACGCGATTTCCGAGGTTAGGAATGTAATTGAAGATGGAAAAGAAATTTATGACTTTGTTCAATCCCAGCTAACGCTCGATCACGTAGGAGTTATTCCTCTTTACGATCAGGAAGGTTATCTACTTTTGAACCTGGCTAAAAATAGAAATGTGCATGTATATCAATACAATACTACGGTTTTTGAAAGTTCAATTGAAAAGTACAGAGGGATTAATTTTGAATATGTTGGCGACTGGAAAGGTGGCATTGGAAACACCTATGAAAACATAAAATTGGATCTTGTTAAAACTCGTGGAGATTTGCCCAACCCTGCCACATTTGTAGTACATAGCTCCCATGTTTTTCCTGTAGAGGCTACTGTTTTGCCAATCGCTAAACGCAAATTGATTCAAAAGTTAGCAGCTTAATCTTGCAGATCATTCAACAGCTTGTTGGCCTTTGCAATTGCTTTGTTGAAATCTGTATTGCTAGCTGGCATTTTTACAACTTTTTCTAAGAATTTTATCGCGTAATCGTCCTTGCCCATTTCATGGTAAGTTACCGCAATTTCGTAAATGTGTAATGGATAGGTTGGCTCTAATTTTATGGCTTTTCCGAACATTTCAATTGCATCTTTGTACGACCCACCGTCTGGGGCTCCTCCGTAAAATGTGTTGACCATTCCTCTTTCTATGCTACTAAACCCAGCAAAAGTTCTATGCCACCTTCCTAGAATATGGTAGGATCCGGCATATTCAGGGTTGAGTTCGATAGCCTTTTCACATGCTTTTCTAATTTCTTTAGCGTTCGCGATTTTTTGTTTGGTTTTCGCATTTTCATTTTCACGAGCCAACGCTAAAGCGTATGCGTAATGTGGTCCCCAGTTATTTTTATCAAGATTTTTCGCTTTGGTAGCTATTCTTTTTGCCTTGGCGTAAAATGCCATACGCTGTTTTTCCGTTTCCAAATTTGCACCAATTCTACTGTATGCATAACTCAAGTTGTGCAGGTATTCTACATTACTGGAGTCGATACGATTTAGTTTTTGAAAGACTGTTAGCATAGCCTGGTTATCGTAAACTTTTTTGAACTCCATTCCTTCTTTGTACAGTTTCAGCAGATTGTGCCCAACCGAATTGGGTTAAACTTATCTTTAAGGCGGTTAGCAGAAGTAATTTAAAAGCGCGCATAGTTCAATGTTTTATTGTGGATGATTTTAGGTTAATCAATTATCTTGGTTTATCTTTTTCTTCTTCTAAAATCAGCTTTGGTGTGCAATTCAAACCCCATTAGTAAAATGGTGGAAACGACATAAATCCACAGCATTATACCAATTATTGAACCAATTGAACCGTAAAGTTGATTGTAATTACCAAAGTTGTTGGTAAAAACAGATAATCCGTAAGATACCAGAATAATCGTTACGGAGGCAAGAGAGGCTCCAGGTGAAAACAATTTCCATTTTCCTCGTTCTGTGTTGCCAAAATGATAAAGAATAGAAATCGAAAGCATAATGAACATTACCACGCTAATCCATTCTAAACTTTTTATCGCTAAGACTAGCATCCGGTTTTGCTCCAAATGCTCGGGTAGAATCACTACCACAAGTTCATTTCCAAAAATGATAAGTGACGTACCAATTATCATCAAAATAGTGATAATTAAAAACAAGACGATTGAAGCGACTCGTTGTCGGATGGGGTTTCTGGTGAGGGTCAGCTGATATGATTTATTAAAAGCTTTGAGCAGAGAGTTAATCCCACTTGAAGAATAGTAAAGTGCCATTAAAAACCCAATGGATAAAGCGACACCATGTTTTTTTAGTATAAGATCTTTAATAATTCCATCAATTAACTCTGAAAGTTGAGGCGGAAGCATTCCGGCAATGAGCTCCACAAGTCTGACTTGAAGGTTTTCTATAGGAATGTAAGGAATAAGAGAAACCAGGACTAACAAGGAAGGAAATAAGGCCATAAAAAAGTTATAGGCAATCGCAGCTCCTCGCAACTGAAAATCTCCCTTTTTTAT
This sequence comes from Flavobacteriales bacterium, assembly GCA_020631555.1. Lineage (GTDB taxonomy): Bacteria > Bacteroidota > Bacteroidia > Flavobacteriales_D > Parvicellaceae > JAHDGY01. The sequence goes on from JAHDGY010000043.1 coordinate 13,479, forward strand.
GCATTCCATTAGGAATTTAACCATTTCCTTTAGGTTCATTCCTGAAAATCCGGGAAGGATAACCTTATCACTAAAATTGGAAATTGCTAAAGCCGCACGAGAATTTTGTAAATCTTTTATTGTCTTTAACAGGCTATTCATTCAATTAATAAGCCTTCAGGCTTAGGTCTAGTGCTGCCACTGTGTGCGTTAAGGCTCCAACAGAGATGTAGTCGACACCGCGTTTGGCGTATTCCACAATTGTTGATTCATCGATGCCGCCAGAGGCTTCTGTTTCGCTTTGGTCACCGATCATTGCAACGGCTTTTTCTATATCCTCAAAACTAAAATTGTCCAACATAATTCGATCTGCACCTCCTGCTACCAGGATTTCTTCCACTTCTTTAAGATCACGAGCTTCGATTTCGATTTTAAGATCTAGCTCATTTTCAATAATATAGTGTTTTGTTTTTTTTATCGCCTGCTCAATGCTACCAGCGTAATCGATATGATTGTCTTTGAGCATTACCATATCGTACAGTCCAAATCGATGATTGTGTCCTCCGCCAATCTTTACCGCAGATTTTTCCAAAAACCTGTTTAACGGAGTAGTTTTTCGAGTGTCCAGAATTTTTGTGCCGTATTCTGCCACAAGCTCAACCATTTGATTGGTTTTCGTAGCAATTGCACTCATTTTTTGCATGCAATTCAAAACCAGACGCTCTGCCGCCAAAATAGACAAAGACGGCCCCTCAACTTCAAAAGCAATTTCTCCAGCTGTTATTCGATCACCGTCTGACAGGTGGCAGGCAACATTAAGCGTTGAATCAACTTTTTGAAAAATTGCAAGAGCAACTTCAACTCCTGCCAGAATACCATCTTGTTTTACCAGTAGTTTGGCTCGGCCAACGCTGGTATTCGGAATGCAGGACAAAGATGAATGATCTCCTTTTCCAATATCCTCCAACAATGCTAAGTCAATAAACTGTTCTAGCGTCATAATCGATCAAAATGTTCATATTTGAAATCTGATGCGAGCAAAACTACTTAATTAATAAACAAAAGTGCGAGTAAAGCTTATTGTGGTTGGTAAAACGTCTGAAGCGTATTTGCAAGAAGGCGAAAAAGAATATGAAAATCGTTTAAGGCGCTTTGTGTCATTTGATCAAGTGGTTATTCCGGAATTGAAGGGTGTAAAAAGCCTTTCGGTGGAGCAGGTGAAACAAAAGGAGTCGGATTTGATTTTGAAACAGTTCGCTGCTTCTGATTACGTAATACTTCTTGACGAGAAGGGAAGGGAGTTTACCAGCCAAGGATTTTCTAATTTTTTCGATAAAAAAGGACTGCAAGGAGTCTCCAGTCTGGTTTTTGTGGTGGGGGGAGCATTCGGATTTCATGAGAAAGTTTACGCTCGTTCAAATGAAAAACTAGCATTATCAAAAATGACATATTCTCATCAAATGGTTAGGTTGATTTTTAAAGAGCAATTGTATAGAGCATTTACCATTTCTAAAGGACACCCATATCATCATAGTTAATGCAGTTTTTTTCGGTCCTTGATCTCATATTAGTTCCAATTTGGTTGGCGGTAATAACAATTCTGGCACTTTGGTATAAGAGTGTAAAGATTCAAACGAATCCTGTTTATCGGTATTTTTTTCCAGCTTTATTAGTAAAAATACTTGGAGCAACTGCATTTTGTCTTGTTTATACATTATACTACGCTGGTGGAGATACCTTAAATTACTTCAGCGATTCGGTCATTTTGGTGGATAGCTTGTTCCAGTGTCCTTCTTGTTTTTTTACCATTTTGTTTGGAGACAATTCCGTTGAGGTCTATCAAAATTTCAGTCCGAAAACCGGTTATCCAGTGTACTGGGATAGTCAGGATGCGTACCATGTTGTGAAGTTAGTTTGGCCATTTGTTTTGCTGGGCGGCAAAAGTTACTTGGCGTCATCTATCCTATTATCATCGGCAAGTTTTTTATGCCTCTGGAAGGTTTACCTGGTCTTCACCGAAGAATTCAAAGGCCTTTATTTTTTACTGGTTGTTGCCATTTTGTTAATGCCTTCGACGGTTTTCTGGGGTAGCGGAATGCTCAAGGATTCGATTACCATTTCTCTGTTATCCCTGGCGTTTTGGTCTATTCGGGAGTGGTTGGTTAAATCCAATGGCAGATTGTTGTTTGTGATTATACTCATTTTTAGTGCGTACCATATCCTTAGAATCAAACCATATATTTTCATCTCTTTTGCACCAATTGCTCTTTTTTGGACTAGTCGAGCGAAGATTCGAAAAATTAAACATGCCCTGCTCCGTGTATTGATTGGACCCTCCATAGTGATGGTGGCTGCTGGCTTGTCTATTGGGTTGTGGTTGTTGTTTTCCAAATATTTGGGTCAGTATAGTTCTGTTGATTCTATTCTGTTGAAGGCAAGTGTGTCTCAGAAAGATTTGAAGCGAGATTACTACAAAGGCAATAGTTTTGATATCGGAGAGTTTGAGCCAACGTTTAGCGGGGTGGCTTCCAAGTTTGTGCCTGCCTCGGTTGCAGGTCTGTTTCGGCCAGCTATATGGGAAGCCAACAATGTTGTAATGTTGGCAGCAGGGGTCGAAAATCTAATTTTAACACTGTTTGCAATAATAGTTTTGGTAAAGATTCGCACATTTTGGAAATTGTTGATGCGCTATCCGATTTTGCAATTTTGTTTGCTGTTTTCTGTGTTTTTTGCATTCGGAATTGGGATTTCAACCTCCAATTTTGGTGCGCTGGTACGCTTTAAGATTCCATTGTTGCCATTTTTTACCGTGTTAATGGTGGTTACCGTTTTTTCTGGTTGGGTTCTAGACGCTACTGAAACGGATAAATACAAATCACAAGAAGGTGTTTAGGTCAGTACTTTGGAACTTTACAGGTACATCGGCGGGTCTAGTTATTAGCGCTACAACTACCATCATTCTTGCAAGAATTCTGGGGCCTGATGACTACGGTTTAATGGGAATGGTCCTTCTGTTTATTTATGTTGCACAAAGTTTCATGCAATTTGGTTTGGGGGCTGCGTTGATTCAAAAAGAATTGGTTTCTGAAAATGCTTATTATAGCGTGTTTCTTCTTAACATAGGAATGGGAGCTTTGTTGAGTTGCGTTTTGTTTTTCAGCGCGGATCGGATTGCCAGCTTTTATGGTCACCATGAATTGCTGGAATTAGTCTATTGGACTGCTCCTATTTATTTCATTAATAGCCTGAGTATTGTTCAAAGCGTTAGGGCTACTAAGCAGATGCGGTTTAAAACCATAGGAATAGTAACAACTTTAGCCGCATTGTGTGGAGGAGGAGTGGGTATTTCTGCGGCGTTTTATGGTTTTGGAACCAAGGCATTAGCTTTTCAGCATTTAACCGTTGCAGTAGTTACTACTATTGCCTTTTGGACTATTAGTGATTGGAAGGTTAATGGAAGGTTCGAATTGCAAGAGCTTAAGCATTTGTGGGGTTTTGGCAGCAAGGTGTTTGTTGGGAATCTGGTTGGCAATATTCTAGATCGGCTGGATTTGATGATAATCGGAAAGTACATTTCGTCTACCGTATTGGGTTATTACACACAGGCGGTTGCTTTGAACCGTTATACAATTGAAAACGTTTCTTCATCTATTGCAGGAGTATTTTTTCCGGCGATAGGTAATATTCAGAACGATAAAAAGGAGGTTGAAAAACTTTACGAGAAAACTTTCAAAGTCACTTTGTTCTGTTGCCTTTTTATTTCCGGTTTATTGTTTTTGCTGAGCGAACCGCTAGTTGTTTTCATGCTCGGAACCAAATGGCAGAGGAGTGCCGAGTTTTTTCAAATTTTAGTAATTAATGGATATGGTTGGGGAATCGGTTTAGTAATGGTTCAGCTGATTAACGGGTTAGATTATGCCGGGAAAAATTTAAAGCTAATGTTGTTGAAACGATTGGTTATGATATTGTCCTTATTTGTTGTTTATCAATATGGGGTTGAGGCTATGCTGTATTCATTCATTGTTCAAATTGGGATTGGTATTATGCTTAATATCTTCTTCATACGAAGCATAATTGAAGTAGGGTTTAAGCAACACTTTGGTTGGTTTATTGGCCCAATACTGATTGCCTGCATTGGAGTATTTATTGTGCAAGGCCTGAAATTGTTTATATCTACCACTGTGTTCTTTCCCCCGATTCAGGCATTTCTGTTTATTATTGTGTATTTAGCAGGCAATTGGTGCTGTAACCGAGAAATAATATTGTTACTGCTCGGAAAGCTGAGATTGCTACACAATTGATTAACAATTAACATCACATTCACCATTTCCGCACAAGAACAAATACATACGCCTAAAAGAGAAACGATTACGCAGTCCGTAATCAATGTCACTAAACCATTCATGCCTCCAAAAGATGAGTACACAGCTTTACTCTATGGAATTTGGGAAAGGGTATGGTTAACAAATGATGGACCATTGGTCCATGAATTGGAGAATAGACTGAAGTCTAAACTCGACGTACAAGAATTGCAGTTTGTTGCTAACGGAACGTTAGGACTTCAAATTGGATTGAAGGCTTTAGAGATTACCGGTGAAGTCATTACTACTCCGTTTTCGTATGTGGCCACTTCCTCCGTGTTGTGCTGGAGGGAATTAACTCCGGTATTTGTTGATATTGACCCAGGTTCGTTTAACATAGATCCGTATTTGATTGAGGAGAAAATAACCGAGAAAACATCGGCGATTTTAGCAACTCATGTTTTTTCAAACCCTTGCGACATTGACAGAATTTATGCAGTTGCCAAAAAGTACAATTTAAAGGTCATTTTTGATGCCGCTCATTGTTTTGCTTCCAAGTACAAAGGAGAAAGTGTTCTCAATTTTGGAGACGTAAGTATGATCAGTTTCCACGCAACTAAATTGTTTCACACCGTAGAAGGCGGTGCTGTAGTTTGCGGTAGTGCTGAGCTTGCAAAAAAAATGCGTTATCAGGCCAACTTTGGACATGCCGGACCCGAGGCTTATCGCAATGTCGGAATCAATGGCAAGAATTCGGAATTTCACGCAGCCATGGGATTGACAAATTTAAAGTACGTTGATAAGATTCTGGCGAAAAGGAAACGGGATTATGAATATTATCAGTCTCAGCTATCCGATTGTAGTGTCCGATTCCAGCGCATAAATCCGAATGGAGAGTCTAACTACAGTTACGTGCCAATTCTGTTTAAAACGGAATTGGATTTGTTAAAGGCCAAGGATGAATTAGAGAAGAATGATATTTATCCCCGAAGATATTTTTACCCAGGGCTGCATCGATTACCTTATGTTAAGCCAATTAAACTTTCTGTAATGGAAGATATTTCTAGCAGGATTCTTTGTTTGCCCCAATTTTACGAATTAACGCAAGAACAAATTGATCTGGTGGTCAAAACAATCAGGTCGGTAATAAACTAAGTGGCGGTGAAGGTAGCAATAATGCAACCCTATTTTTTTCCGTATTTACCATACTTTCAGCTAGTAAATGCTGTCGATAAGTTTGTAGTGTTTGATGATGTTAATTTTATTAAACGGGGTTGGATTCACAGAAACAATATCCTTTTGGAAAATCAACCACATCAGATTTCAATGTCGATTCAAAAGGCCAGTCAAAATAAGCTTATTAAGGATCATTTGCTAAATCGGGATCCGAAATGGAGAGGTAAATTAAGATTGGTTCTTCAACATGCTTATTCCAAAGCCACTCATTTTGGCGAGGCTTATCCCATATTGGAAAAATTGATAGAGTATGAGCAGCCAAGTCTGTCCATTTATTTGGAACACCAGATCCGTAAGTTGTCGAATTATTTAGGGGTTCAAACGGAGTGGGTTTTGTCATCTTCTCTTCCAATTGATAATCATCTAAAAGGAGAGGAACGAATCATTGCAATTTGTAATGAATTAGAAGCGTCTGAATATATTAACCCAATTGGGGGAGTAGAGTTGTACTCAGCCAAAAATTTTAAAGCTGCCGGAATTGAACTTCGATTCTTGAAAACGAAATTCCGGAATTACGATCAACGCCCGTACTTTGCATCTGACCAATGCATCCAAGGTCTTTCCATAATCGATCTGCTAATGCACTGCAATGCTGATCAAATTTCAGATCATTTGGGCAGTTGCACTTTTGATCAGCCGGTGGCGTTCTGTTAATTCGCATGGTGGGAGGATTTTGCCGAATTCCGCTTCATCCCAACTTGGGCGTTAACCCTTTGAAATGTGATAAATTAATAGGAGTTAAAAACATGAAAATATTTACGGTCATCCTGTTAATCGTTATTAGCGTCACTAGGGTTGGCTGGGCTCAAAAAAGTGAGGTCAATTGCCCTGTCAAAAATTTCGAAGAATTATGGAAATAATTTGATCGTCGGTATGCCAACTTTGAATTAAAACAAATCGATTGGGCTGAAATTTACCGCAAGTATAGGCCTCTGGTTAACGAGAAAACTACCAATATAGAATTGTATACTGTATGCTGCAAGAATTGCGTGATGGTCATGTGGAACTTGTACCTAGATTTCAAGAGGAGGATGTAATCTGTGGTCCGCCCTATCATTGCCGGTTGTGGGAAGTCTTTAATTCTCCCAATAAAGTTCAGCAATTTGAAGCCACAGTGGATTCGGAATTATTGAGCCACGGGTTTTCCAATCCTATAAAAAGAAAATTATCCAAACATACCAATTTTCAATATCGGGTATCCGATTCTTTTGGGTACCTCAGGCTTGATGAAATGACTGAAAAATGGACTTTTGGTGGATTTAATAGAGCGTTGAATAAAGCGCTTAGGGCGTTTGCTAATAAGCAAGGCGTTATTTTTCCGAAACGAAAGAGAACTTTGAGGGAGTTGGAATTGCTCCAGATATTAAAGTTGTGAATAGTATAACTGATATTGAGAGCCAAAATGATCCCGTGATGGTATGGCGGTCAAATTTCTGTCGAAGGAATGCAAAGACTAGCTGTAGCCTGAGTACAACGATTTGCGATCACGCTCCTTGCTTATTTTCAATTGTATTTTGATTTGCTAAAACTAAAAATTACCAATTGATTTTTCAGTTGTGTTTTCTTGGCTTATACTGAGAAATGTCCAGAAAGGGATTTGGTACTAAGGTGTCTAAGCTTACTGTTTAGAATCGCCGAAGGCTAAATGCTTAGTCAGTGTTTGACGGCTTGTTTTTTTTGAATTAAGACACTGATTGTTAGTTGGTTATTTTGGGTGGCGAGTTTTGCTATAATCCTTTAAATAAGGCGAGATGCAATTGTGTAAAAACCTTTCCCTTTCCTTCTTGTTAATGTATAGCCTACCGGCCTCAGTAACTAGTTCCATATTCCATCGCCTATTTTCGTGTTTGTCGTAGTTCCGATACAAAGTACGACATCTTGGGTTAGGAAAGTATTCCAAAATAAAAAAGGGCGCTACTACACCAGAAGAGCGCCCTTTAATACACCTTAGTGTATGTAGCTATGAAAAAGAACCTTAAAATGAGATTTTTTCATCCTGTATTCACATTTTCAACCAGCTAATTTCTAAGCAATTTATCCTGTGGTGGGTTCTGGAAAGCTATGGGCCATAAACGTATCTACCCCCTGCTCATTACTTTAATAAAAGTGATTTTAAAATTATTTTGGGTAGTCACCCAAATCACCCAAATCACCCAAATCACCCAAAATCATCCAAAAATGTCGCTTGTGTAGGTGTAAACCGATTTTGGGAACGCCAAACACCTCTACAAGTCAATAAAAACGGGCTAAACAGCTGCTTTTAGTGGGCAATTTCTCCCCTTTGGGAGATCAAGACCTAATTACAAAGACTTACAAAACTAAGTAATAGAGACCTTTGCACATAAAGTAGTTTGAGATTGTTGATTAAGTTCTGTTGTTGGTTGATTTTTCATTCTATTCATTCTTTATATTGTTGCTGATAAATGAGTTACAAACAGGTCAATATATCTCAGATGAGTTTTGCCAGTTACGATGTTGATCGACGCACGTCGAAGAATAAGTTTTTCAAGGAGATAGACACTTTAATCGATTGGTTACCGATCGAGAGGGAGTTAAAGAAGGTAGTTCGTTCGGAGAAAAAGGATTGTATGCCTTCTTGTAGGCTTCCCCTTTTTAGTACAGTTCTAAATTAGAGAATATTCATTTATGTTTTCATTTGTTGGCTTCAAGGAAGTACTTCCTTGAAGAAATTTTTGGGGCATTGCACTGGGGGTAAATTTTTGAGGCTATCGTGTGGCCTGGAGCTTTTTTCAATTATCTCTTTAGCCATTTGGTGATCCAATGCAAGCTCAGAATACATTCGCTTGAGCTTTTGATTTTCCGCTTCTAGAGCTTTTAGATGTTTTAAATCTGAAGCTTCTCCGTGTTCACGGCATACTTAACTTGCTGGTTTCTATCAAGAATAAGTGGCTAGAATCTTGACAATCTGGTTCGGACTAAACTTACTTTTCTTCATAATTACTGGTTAAAGTTACTCTACTTTTGAACTGTCCAGTTTTTGGGGAAGCTTACATTAATAAGAGGTATGTAATACTACTAGTCTAAAAAAAACGTAGAATATCGTTATTCGAGTGTGATTTCATCTGTTTCGCGTTAAACTTGTTGTAAATCAAATAAATAGCATGATGAATAACATAATAAATATGACATTAACCAGAACTGTTGTTCTACTTCTTGGCACCTTTATGTATTGTGGTTTGTTGTCTTCTCAGACAGTAAATATCCCCGATATTAATTTCAAAAATGCATTATTGAATATTGAAGGCCTTGACGCTAATTCTAATGGTGAAATAGAATACACTGAGGCGGAATCATTAAAGGTAATAACTTTGGATCAGTTGGATATTCAGTCCTTGACAGGAATAGAAGCATTTGTCAACTTGATTGAGCTTACTTGCTCTGGTAATACCCTTACGAGTTTGGATGTTTCGAAGAATGTGAAATTAGATTTACTTTATTGCTCTGGTAATTCAGAACTCGATTGTATTCAGGTAAATCAAAACCAACTAACG
>JAHDGY010000044.1 GCA_020631555.1 Flavobacteriales bacterium
AAAAGTCACATTAAACAGTTTCCAAAATCTCAATCTGAATTATTCAAAGGTCTCACTACAATATTTAACTGGCAAAGGCTTCCCTGGAGGGAGGTTTTTTTATTCGTTATTTAATTTCAAATAAATGTAACCAGTCATTTTATTGTTGTTAGTTACGGATTCGAAAACGAAATAATAGGTGCCCTGAGGTAGTTTTTGGTAGCTAGAATTGTGACTTGCTTGCCCATGCCAAGTATTTCTGTAGTTGAAAGTTTGAAATACTTGTTGTCCCCATCGATTGTAAATGGTTAATGAATTTTCGGGGTGTAAGGACTCTATGTTATCAAAAGCGAGTACATCATTGAACAAATCTTTATTCGGAGTTATCAAGAAAGCATCGTAGAATATTGTTTCATCGACAGTTTTTAGAGAGTCCTTGTTATCGTCAACATTATCTTGGTTATTGGAATCGTAGGGATCTGTTCCGTTGACGTGTTCAACAATATTAGATATACCGTCTCCATCGCAATCTTCTTTCTGCCAGAAGGTGTTTGACGGATTATATTCAGAATATCCAGTATCCTGTGGTGGGTTACAAGGATCTGAACTACTAAAACCGTTAAAATTTTCGAATCCATCATCTATTCCATCGCCGTCTAAATCCAGGCCGTTATAAACGCTATATGGGTCGGTCCCATCAATTATTTCCTGATTATTTAGTACTCCGTCGCTGTCGCAATCTACCAACTGCCACACCAAGTTGGTTGTGTCAAACCCTGTGTATCCTGAATCCTGAGCAGGATCGCAAGGGTTAAGTGGGCTAGATCCATTAGAAACCTCCGAACCGTCTATTACTCCGTCACCATCGGAATCAGCATTATATGGGTCGGTATTGTTTACTAATTCTTGTCCATTGGTTAATCCGTCTTCGTCGCAGTCTGCTGCTTGCCAAACTTGATTGGTAGAATCAAATCCGTTGTAGGATGAAGCTTGTTTGGGATCACATGGATTATTCGGATCAGATCCATTATTGGTTTCATCGGAATCGAGAATTCCATCACCATCGGAATCCTCGTCCGTTTCTGTTCCATACGGATCTGTTTGGTTTTCAACTTCAGTTCCATTGTTTACACCATCGCCATCGCAATCTTGGCTTTTCCAAATCGAGTTAGTGCTATCGTAATCTGTATATCCTGGTTGCTGCTTCGGATCACAAGGGTCAAGAGGGTCGGAATTACCAGAAATTTCCTCACCGTCTTTTACTCCGTCTCCATCCGAATCGTAATTATAGGGGTCCGTATTGTGTAGGTTAATTTCGTCTTCGTTGGTTAATTCATCCCCATCACAATCTGCAGCCTGCCAGATCGTGTTAGTGCTGTCAAATCCATTATATCCAGGTTGTTTTGGCGGGTCACAGGGGTCGTTCGGATCTGTTGCAGTTTGGAGTTCTTGTCCGTCAGGCGTGCCGTCACCATCGGTATCCTTCGAATCTATCATCCTAGAAACAACGATATCTGTATATCCATAAGAGGTTAAATTAGAGGTTGCAATTCCTGGATCCATGTCTCTAGTACCCGTGAATAGACTAGAAACAAAAGTACCGTATTTGCTGCTAGCAAAAATTTGTTTTTCAAAATTTGGACTAAGGTTGTAGTCTAATTTATGTGCTGCTACAAAGTTTCCGTTACTGTCCAGTTGCTGAATAAATCCGTTGGTATTGGCAGATGTTAAGTTGAATGTAGCGGTTCCCGGGTCAAAGTCTACGGTATTTTCGAAATTTCCAGCGATATAAATTTCAAGATTTTCAGTTATGGAAATGCTTGTTATCTGGTCTTCACCATTTGAACCAAGGCGGGTAGCCCACAATAATTGACCATTTGGTGAAAACTTTAAACACGCTCCATCGGACAAGCCGTTTGAAGCAATTCCAGAATTTAATACGCCGTAAAATTCTCCTCCAACATACACATCTCCGCGTTTGTCGGTAATTACAGTAAAACGTGTAAACGAATTAGAATTCCAATTTCCGTTGCTCAAAGCCTTAGTCCATAGGGTAGTCCCATCACTTGCATTTTTTTTAACCAGATAGGAACCGAATTGATTACCATTTACAAGATTATAGGTGAAATAGACGAATTCGTTCGTGCTTTCGGTACAAACAGAGTACCCCCATACATCAGAGACACCACCTTCTATTTGAGACCAAACGATGCTTCCCTGAGCATCCAATTTCATGAATAGTGCATTTCTGGACGTTCCGTTATATTCATAGTGGACGTAGCCGGTAAGATAGATGTTTTGGTGTTGATCGGTTGTAATTGAAAAAGCTACATCGTCAAAAGATGCTTCGAAATGCTTGGACCAAACATGCTGTCCAGATGCGTTGAATTTAATTACAAAAATGTCAAAATTATTTTCTCCTGAAGATTTTAGTGTGGTGTTTCCAAAAGTTCCGGTTCCCTTGAACTTACCTGTTATGTAGGAATTTCCTTGTTTATCCGAGGTAATACTATTGGTTTGGAAAAAGTTTGCTCCAACCTGTAGGTTTTTGGCCCACATTAAGTTGCCGTCTTTGTCAAGTTTCTGAATGAAATTTCCATAGGGAGAATATGCGGTTAATTCAACCACTCCAGAATTGGGATCAAAATCGAGGGGTAGTCCTTGGTTCCAGAATGTTCCGATGGTTAATACATTTCCATCGTTGTCGACAGTCATTGAAGTTACTGGTCCATCATAGTTTTTTCTACCGATTTGCTTTGCCCAAAGTAGATTCAAATCTTGTCCGACACTGTAGATTTGCGAACAAAAGATTAGCATTATTGAAATGCTGAGGTGTAATAAGCTGTGGAATTTTCGGCTAGGACGAGTTATTTGCTGGTGCAATTTATCGGTTCGGATGTTACCGGAATAGGTTTCATGGAATTCAATGAGGAAAATGTTGGATCTAAATCGCATAATTCATCAAGTTGTGTGATGTGTTGCGGGAACGCAAGGTAGAATTTATAATTAAATTAATGATTATAAATTGTTTAATTATGGTTTATAAAGCCAAGGGAAGCACAGCTTCCCTTGGTCTTATAACTTCAATTCATTAGAAAAGAACAAAGTGCATTAGCTGGTACTTGCTCGGAATTCCCCCATTAGACCAGCCATCGTAACCATTATTTCCCCATCCATAGCGAATGTGGAAGAAGTAATAGCCAAAGTACTTGAAAGCAAAACCATCTATTACAAATGCGTGATCACCACCTGCCGCAAATACAGGTTTAGGATTGTGTCTCAACTTTAAGAATTGGTTGTACAACTGCAGGCGATCAGAGTAACTCATATGTTTACTCCCGAAGTCCCAGTATTTAGTAAACTGAAGTGAATACGGGCCATATCCATTGGCTAGGTCATTGAATACTCTGTTCATTCCATCTGCCGTAATCCATGTGGTTTCACAGCTTGGTCGTATTTCATGATTTCGGAATAAATCATAAAACCGTTTGATGTTATATGCAGCAAGGAATTTTGATTGTTTGCCCCAGGTGGCTTTCATTGCAAGAGCTGTGGGAACACATCCAGCAGCCACGTTTTGACATCCATCACCACTTGGTAAAAAGCGGTTATATCCGTTTTCTTGGTCATACGATTGTGGCATCACTGGAGGGTAGCCTTGAAACGACTGCGTTGCCGATTCACTTCGAGTGCCGTTGCTATTGTCTTCGAGTTGCTTAAAGTTTAAAGAATAGCTGCCATTTTTAATCTCTTTCCATTGTTGTTTTGAATCTTTTGTTGGTTCGGCTTCGTCAACATATTGAGACAATCCTGTGAAATATTCCAACTGAAGTTTAGACATTTTCTCTGGATTAAAATCAACAGGTTGCTCAAAATAGGCAATGATAGGCAAAGCATTGGTACTGGCTGAGAGTAGAAGTTCGGTTTTATCCTCAAATTCCACTTCCATCATCTTGTTGTTGTACTCACCTAACGCAACAGATTTTACACTTGTTACTTTTTTCGCACCATCTGCAAACTGGATTTTTTCCGCATAGGATTTCGCCTGATCAAGAGTAATCGTGGCATTAATTGGACCTGTACTGTTTAGGACTGGAGCCTCTTTCTGACAAGAGTTCAATCCAATGGCGACCACCATCAAAGCAAAAGCTAGATTCTTTTTTTTCATAGCTAACATATATTTTAATAACGTTGAGAAGTAGTCCGTTCTTTATGAGGGTACAAATATAGTATAAAATACTGTTTATTAAGCAAATAGGTTTTATTTTTTTGGTTTTAATCCATATAGCAGAACAGTTTGATGTAACGTCTGTCTCTGAGAAGGGAACGATTTTATGAAGGAATAAAGGTCTCAGGAGTAATAACTATTAAATGGGAAGGCTTCCTGAAATGGATGCTTTTTTTTGTGCCTAACTTAGAATTTTGGCAGTTTGTTGAAGAACCTTGGCGCATTTATAGAGTTTGACGCTAAAAGGATAAACTATCATCCAAGTGACAAGTTGGGTAAACTTAACTATCGAAATTTGGTTGTTATATTTAGCGGTTAATTCAACCACTCCAGAATTGGGATCAAAATCGAGGGGTAGTCCTTGGTTCCAGAATGTTCCGATGGTTAATACATTTCCATCGTTGTCGACAGTCATTGAAGTTACTGGTCCATCATAGTTTTTTCTACCGATTTGCTTTGCCCAAAGTAGATTCAAATCTTGTCCGACACTGTAGATTTGCGAACAAAAGATTAGCATTATTGAAATGCTGAGGTGTAATAAGCTGTGGAATTTTCGGCTAGGACGAGTTATTTGCTGGTGCAATTTATCGGTTCGGATGTTACCGGAATAGGTTTCATGGAATTCAATGAGGAAAATGTTGGATCTAAATCGCATAATTCATCAAGTTGTGTGATGTGTTGCGGGAACGCAAGGTAGAATTTATAATTAAATTAATGATTATAAATTGTTTAATTATGGTTTATAAAGCCAAGGGAAGCACAGCTTCCCTTGGTCTTATAACTTCAATTCATTAGAAAAGAACAAAGTGCATTAGCTGGTACTTGCTCGGAATTCCCCCATTAGACCAGCCATCGTAACCATTATTTCCCCATCCATAGCGAATGTGGAAGAAGTAATAGCCAAAGTACTTGAAAGCAAAACCATCTATTACAAATGCGTGATCACCACCTGCCGCAAATACAGGTTTAGGATTGTGTCTCAACTTTAAGAATTGGTTGTACAACTGCAGGCGATCAGAGTAACTCATATGTTTACTCCCGAAGTCCCAGTATTTAGTAAACTGAAGTGAATACGGGCCATATCCATTGGCTAGGTCATTGAATACTCTGTTCATTCCATCTGCCGTAATCCATGTGGTTTCACAGCTTGGTCGTATTTCATGATTTCGGAATAAATCATAAAACCGTTTGATGTTATATGCAGCAAGGAATTTTGATTGTTTGCCCCAGGTGGCTTTCATTGCAAGAGCTGTGGGAACACATCCAGCAGCCACGTTTTGACATCCATCACCACTTGGTAAAAAGCGGTTATATCCGTTTTCTTGGTCATACGATTGTGGCATCACTGGAGGGTAGCCTTGAAACGACTGCGTTGCCGATTCACTTCGAGTGCCGTTGCTATTGTCTTCGAGTTGCTTAAAGTTTAAAGAATAGCTGCCATTTTTAATCTCTTTCCATTGTTGTTTTGAATCTTTTGTTGGTTCGGCTTCGTCAACATATTGAGACAATCCTGTGAAATATTCCAACTGAAGTTTAGACATTTTCTCTGGATTAAAATCAACAGGTTGCTCAAAATAGGCAATGATAGGCAAAGCATTGGTACTGGCTGAGAGTAGAAGTTCGGTTTTATCCTCAAATTCCACTTCCATCATCTTGTTGTTGTACTCACCTAACGCAACAGATTTTACACTTGTTACTTTTTTCGCACCATCTGCAAACTGGATTTTTTCCGCATAGGATTTCGCCTGATCAAGAGTAATCGTGGCATTAATTGGACCTGTACTGTTTAGGACTGGAGCCTCTTTCTGACAAGAGTTCAATCCAATGGCGACCACCATCAAAGCAAAAGCTAGATTCTTTTTTTTCATAGCTAACATATATTTTAATAACGTTGAGAAGTAGTCCGTTCTTTATGAGGGTACAAATATAGTATAAAATACTGTTTATTAAGCAAATAGGTTTTATTTTTTTGGTTTTAATCCATATAGCAGAACAGTTTGATGTAACGTCTGTCTCTGAGAAGGGAACGATTTTATGAAGGAATAAAGGTCTCAGGAGTAATAACTATTAAATGGGAAGGCTTCCTGAAATGGATGCTTTTTTTTGTGCCTAACTTAGAATTTTGGCAGTTTGTTGAAGAACCTTGGCGCATTTATAGAGTTTGACGCTAAAAGGATAAACTATCATCCAAGTGACAAGTTGGGTAAACTTAACTATCGAAATTTGGTTGTTATATTTAAGGTAATTGTTGGATTACTTGCTTTAATCTAATTTTAGTAAGCAGCAATCTTCAATCGCCCATTCAAAACCCGTTCATGGAACATATAGTAATAATTGGCAACGGTATATCGGGAGTAACAGCCGCGAGGCACATACGGAAATTGAGTGATAAAAAAATCACCATTATTTCTTCGGAAACGGAATATTTCTATTCTCGAACAGCGCTGATGTATGTGTACATGGGGCATATGAAATTTGAGCATACTCAACCGTATGAACCACATTTTTGGAAAAAAAATAGAATAGAATTAAAGCTAGCCTACGTAAATAAAGTGGACTTTTCTGAGCAAAAACTGTTCACAGACAAGGCAGAGGTAATTGCTTACGATAAATTGATTTTGGCGGTAGGTTCTACCCCGAATAAGTTTGGGTGGAAGGGCCAAGATTTAATTGGTGTTCAAGGTTTGTATTCCCGACAGGATTTGGAAAACATTGAAAAACTGAGCATCGAGGGTATTGGCCATGGAGTAATAGTGGGAGGAGGATTGATAGGAGTAGAGCTAGCAGAGATGTTGCATTCCCGACACATACCGGTTACATTCTTGGTAAGGGAGAACCGGTTTTGGGGAAATGTTCTGCCACGGCAAGAAGGTGAATTAATAAGCAGACATATTCGGGAGCACGGTGTCGATTTTCAATTTGAAGAGGAGTTAGAAGAAATTGTTGCTGATGCCAATGGAAGAGCATCAAAAGTCATTACCAAATCGGGGAAAGAAATAGAGGCAAATTTTGTTGGTTTAACTGCAGGTGTTAGGCCCAATATAGACTTTCTCAAAGGCTCGGAATTGAAAATTGAGAGAGGAATTGTAATTGACAGAAAGTTTGCAACAAATCAGTCAAATGTATACGCCATAGGAGATTGCGCCCAGTTTGAAAATCCAGTGAATGGGCGGAGGCCAATCGAGCAAGTTTGGTACACTGGAAGAATTATGGGAGAGACATTGGCTCGCAATATTTGCGGGGCAGAGTTGGAGTACAGCCCTGGATTTTGGTTTAACTCCGCTAAATTTTTCGACATAGAATACCAAACCTATGGCATTGTTCTATCCGAGTTACAAGATGGACAGAGTGAATTTTATTGGGAACATCCAGATGGCAAGATATGCATGCATTTTGTCTTTAATTCGGAGTCCAAAATGTTTGTCGGGGTCAATGCTTTTGGAATTCGTCT
Organism: Flavobacteriales bacterium; assembly: GCA_020631555.1. GTDB lineage: Bacteria > Bacteroidota > Bacteroidia > Flavobacteriales_D > Parvicellaceae > JAHDGY01. The sequence goes on from JAHDGY010000044.1 coordinate 7,659, forward strand.
TCGTCACGATGTTTTTGATAGATGGCTGAATGAAGGCAGAGATATTAATTATGTGTTGGCCCATTTGAAGGACGCTAATTTCGATCCGGAATTTTATAAGGCCTACGAAAATTCTGTAGTTTCTCAGTACAATTCCGAAATGTCGGAGAATGTTAGGCTTCAGAGTCGGTCGTGGAACAGAATACTAACAGCTCTTAAAACATAAAACATGTTGAGAACAATAAAGTACTTCGGTCTCGGACTATTTTTAATTGGTTTGGTTGTATTTACGGCCGTCAATTTTGTCGGAGAGTATACTGTTGCGCCGCAAAAATTCGAAGATTGGGTGTCATCAAAAGGAATTGTTAGTGAACTTTTTTTGCAAGAAGCACGAGAACAAATTGTAGGCAACGCTTTTACTTCATTTGAATTAACTTCTAAACTATCAGAATTAGCAGAAAAGTCGCATCAATTTCATGTCGATCGAATTCGGGAATGGGAGTCGGAGGGCCAGGTTTCGCAAGATTCGATTAATGCAGAGTGGAGCAAAGTAATATGGCTGGACTGGTCGAAAACGCATAAGGAATTTACCTACCCGCTTTTGCAGAAAACAGTTGGAGGAGCGGTGGCAGACCATAAATTATTGTTCTTATTCTTAACTTTTGGTTTGGGGATTTTGGGTGGTTTGCTGTACATCTTGCCCGATGTAGTGTTGCTTGGTCCGGCTGGAATAAAACATCATGGAATTTATCATAACTCTGCTACCAATAGGGGTTGGGTTGGGATATCTGTTTTCGCCTATCTCATTGTTTTCTACTGTACGTTATACTTTTTTCCAGCTTACATGGTCAATTCAATAATTATCACGGATCCGGTGAGTTTGAGTTTAAGTGGAAATTCAGCTAGCCAATGGTTTATGTATGGATTTATGTATTGCGTGGTAATGACGGTAATGGCCGTTAGAATGTATGTGAAGTATCGCAATAATACGTATCAAATCTTCAGAACTACAGTGGTGTTATTTTTTCAGATAGCATTTGCGTTTCTAATTCCTGAGTTACTTGTGAAATTTAACCAACCTTGGTATGATTTCAAGAATGCCTGGCCCTTGGATTATGATTTCTTTTTTGGTTGGCAATTGGATCAGTTGATGGCAAGTGGAAACCTTGGTTGGTTCATGTTGATCTGGGGAGTTGTTTTGAGTTTAATCATTGTCCCAGTGATGGTTTATTTCTTTGGGAAGCGTTGGTATTGTAGTTGGGTTTGTGGGTGCGGTGGTTTAGCCGAAACATTGGGAGACCCTTATCGCCAGCATTCCGACAAATCCGTTAAAGCTTGGAAAATAGAACGGTATTTAATTCACGGTGTTTTAGGGTTTGCCGTTGTCATGACTATCATGACTTTAATTGTTAGATCGACTGGTGATCAGTACGTTTTTGGACTTGAAAATTATAAGGTGCAGAGTTGGTATGGCTTTTTTATCGGATCCATATTTTCTGGAGTAATTGGCACAGGTTTTTATCCATTAATGGGAAATAGGGTTTGGTGTAGATTCGGATGTCCGCTTGCTGCGTATATGGGACTTGTGCAACGGTTCAAATCCAAATTCAGGATTGCAACCAATGGGGGGCAGTGTATTTCATGTGGAAATTGTTCAACCTACTGTGAACAGGGAATAGATGTTCGTTCCTATGCTCAGAAAGGGCAAAATATAGTTAGAGCGTCTTGCGTCGGTTGCGGGGTTTGCTCAGCAGTTTGTCCTCGCGGAGTTTTGAAATTAGAAAATGCACCAAATACTGGTGGAAGTAGAATGGAAGCTCCGGAAGTTGTTTTGGGAAATGATGGGCTTAAATCTTTGCTTAAAAAATAAACTAGGTCATGGTTGGTTTGTTATTCGTAATAACCCATGCTCAATTGACCATCAATTATATTTTTTGACAAAACATAATTGAAAAGTTAACTAACTGTACTTCCACTAGTGAAACGATACGAGATATATTTGGTAATGCTTTGACTTTAATTTGGCTGGGGTATTTTACGATGGGTGCAACAAAAAATGGAAGGGCAATGGTCCTCGGAGACATTAAGATAGATGTAATTATACCTGCTTTCAATGAGCAGGATTCAATTGTCCATGTTCTTCACGATATTCCTGAAGAAGTAAGGGAGGTAATAGTTGTTAACAATAACTCGACAGACAAAACTGTTGAGAATGCTCGAAATCATGGAGCGACGGTGTTAACGGAACCTAAACAAGGATACGGATTTGCATGTTTAAAAGGGATTAACTATTTAAAGGAGAAAGAAAATAGTCCTGATGTTGTTGTTTTTATCGATGCTGACTATTCCGATTATCCGGATGAGTTGCCGCTAGTTGCGGCCCCTATTTTGTACGATCAGGCGGATATGGTAATTGGTTCAAGGTCTTTGGGAACCAGGGAAAAAAAGTCGATGCTGCCCCAGCAGATTTTTGGCAATTGGTTGGCAATTACTTTAATCCGAATTTTATACAAGGTGCGTTACACCGACCTGGGACCGTTTCGAGCAATTCGATTTCCAGTATTAGTAGATATCGATATGCAAGATACAACTTATGGGTGGACGGTTGAGATGCAGTTAAAGGCAGCTAAAATGAAGCTAGATGTTCATGAAGTTCCGGTGAGTTATCGGAGAAGGATTGGTGTATCTAAGATTACTGGTACGGTAAAAGGAACTGTGCTTGCTGGTTATAAGATTATCACTACGATTTTTAAATACGCACATAAAAAATAGGCTAGTGGAAGTTTTCGTCGTCGGGTTGTATTTCTTTTTTCTTGTATTCATATTTGGCTACAGCGTCTGTGAATTTAACCTTGCAATAATTTATCTGCTGAATAAGAGAAAAGAAGATGGCAATATTAATCCATCTTCGCTTGAGCTTGATTCGGAAATACCGAGTCAATCGAATCAGGGTTATCAAAACGAAGGCAATTTGGACCTTAACATCCCGAAAGTGACAGTGCAGCTCCCGGTATACAACGAACGATATGTTATTGAAAGATTGATCGATGCGGTGTCGAAATTCGATTATCCTAGAGATCGATTTGAGATTCAAGTGTTAGACGATTCTACAGATGAAACCGTTCAAATTATAGCTGCTAAAGTTCGGGAATGTCAAAGTTTGGGAGTTGATATCCAGCATGTTCGAAGAGAGGATCGAAAGGGGTTTAAGGCCGGAGCTTTAGCCTACGGGATGAATATTGCCAAAGGTGAGTTTATAGCTATTTTCGATGCCGACTTTGTGCCAAGGGAGGATTACCTAAAGTCCAGTGTGCTGCATTTTGAGGATGATCAAATTGGTGTTGTGCAATCGCGCTGGCAGCACCTCAATCGGGACCATTCTCTATTGACAAAGTTGCAAGCCTTTGCATTGGATGCCCATTTCACGGTGGAACAAACTGGAAGAAATATTGGTGGGCATTTTATTAATTTCAATGGCACTGCTGGAATTTGGAGAAGGTCGTGTATTGAGGATGCTGGAGGATGGTCAGCAGATACTTTAACAGAAGATTTGGACCTGAGCTACAGAGCTCAAATTCGAGGTTGGAAATTCCACTACATTGAAGAATTGCACTCACCTGCGGAATTGCCCATTACCATGAATGCATTAAAGAACCAGCAATTTAGATGGGCCAAAGGAGCGGCCGAATGCGCGCGAAAAAACATGGTGGGTGTGTTTAGACAAAAGAATTTGACCATTAAAACAAAGTTTCATGCTGGATTTCATTTGTTCAATAGCTTTCTATTTGTTTCAATAGTGTCTTTAGCTATATTGGGTGTTCCGGTGATTTACATCGTGGACTCCAGTCCTGAATACGCATTTCTGTTTAAATTCAGTGGGCTTTTTGTAATCAGTACCTTGTTTTTGAGTTTTGTGTATTTTATTGCTAACTATAATCAGGGCCGCAACAAGGCAGTAAATGTAGTTCAGTTTCTGTTGTTTTTTCCAGTGTTCCTGTCCGTGTCAATGGGGCTATCCTTGTACAATGCGGTTGGTGTTGTTGGAGGTTATTTAGGATTCAAATCGGCATTCATCCGAACACCAAAATTTAACGCAGGTAAGCAAAGTTGGCGAACTAATAAATATATGGTCAGTTCGGTAAACAAGGTTAGTATTCTTGAAGCTGCGATTATCTTGCACTCCGCGTATGGCATTTATTCAGCAATTACCTGCGAGAATTATGGTCTATTGGTATTTTACCTAATGCTGGCATTCGGTTTTGGGTTCACTTTTATTTACTCTGTGCTGCACTCCCGATATGCCAGATAAGGCGTTGAAATATGCTCTTTATTTTGTTCTAGGTCTTAGTCTCTTTTGTATTTCACAAACGGATCGATCAGATTCCTGGCAATTGATGAGCTGTTTTGGCTTGGCTTTCGCGGTTTATGTTGTGTTAGTTTTTGGATCAGCTCGACCTATTAATACAAAAGAAATACTGATCGTGGCGGTGTTTTTAAGACTAGCGGTAAGTTTTGATTTTCCGAACCTCTCAGACGATTATATCCGGTTTGCATTTGATGGACACGTTGTCTTATCGGGTGATAATCCTTATGCTGTAAAACCGAACCAATTTGTTGACAAATACGGAGGTTTACCAAAAATCATGGACCATGAATCGAGGCCTGGTTTGTCACTAAATTCGCCGGACTATTATAGTGTTTATCCTCCATTTTCTCAGTTGCTTTTTGCCATTTCAGCGTGGATTTCGGTTGACAGTACTTTGGGTTTTGTTTTAGCACTAAGGCTACTACTTCTAATCTTCGAAGTTTTTCTGATAGTTGGGATAATTCAGTTTCTTGGCAAACTGAAGTTGTCTCCAATAGCCGTTAATGTTTATGCTTTTAATCCGTTAGTTTGCGTCGAGGTGATTGGAAATCTTCACTTCGAAGGAGTTTCACTTTGTTGTTTGGTTTTTGCATTGTTGCTTCTTTGGAAAAGGCAAGATGTTGCAGCTGGAATTTCATGGGCTGCAGCAATTTCAATTAAGTTAATACCTATAATGTTTGCTCCATTGTTAGTAGGTAAAGTTTCTGTCAAGAGGGTTGTGATTGTTGGGAGTGTGTGTTTACTTTCTGTAGTTGGTAGCAGTTTTTGGCTGTTCGCAGATGGCGCTATCGGAAACTTTGGTTCAAGTTTGGAGCTCTATTTTTCCACTTTCGAATTTAACGGAAGTTTGTACAAACTGTTTAGGGAAATTGGGTTTTGGATGGTTGGTTGGAATACAATTGCCACTATTGGAATCATTAGTAAGTGGCTACTTGTTTTATTGGCCGGCTGGTTGGTTTGGCGAGGAAGGAATAAAGAGATGCGCCACCTTTTTCAGGATATGTTGGTTTTAATAACCTCTTATTATGCTTTAGCCTCTATTGTACATCCATGGTACGTCATTTGGGTTTTGGTAATTTCCGTATTAAATGGATATTATTTTGGTGCATTGTGGTCGGGTTTAGTTGTCTTGAGCTACATTAATTATGGAGTGGAATCCGTAACCGATTTAGTTTGGATTGGTTGGTTTCAATATGGCGGCTTATATGTATTTATTCTTGGGGAAATTCTTGTGAAAAGGAGGGTAATCAAAATGACTTATTTATCAAAACCGTCTTTTAGGCTTGATTGAAAGAGGTAGGGGAAAAAAATGAATGCGCACTAGAATAAAAAATGTTTCATTTTGTAATTTATTTATTAACAATAGAAGAGGTAATGTTAATAAGTCAATTTAGAGTTTTTGAGAGCTGGCATTCCTGTACTTTACGCTGGCATTAATGTTTTCGTATGAAGTAACAATTTTGGAAATGTCGATTTGATAAATCGACACATCTCTTTCCTGTTGAAAACCAGTATCAATTGTTGAAAAGTTTATATTTGATTACCCTAACATGAAACTATGATCTCAGATATCTCTTCAAACGATGTTAACCCAAGTTCGAAATCCAAATGTTCAATATCGTCGCTGTCATTTTTGAAGCCTTTGTTTAGAACTTCAATAGCACAATCCTTTCAACACGCAACGACATCCACTAAGGGGCCCATTAAGGTGCTGCTTGTTGATGATTTTCCGTCACTTAGAATCGTGCTCCGTGGAATATTGGAAAAAGACGGAGATATTCAGGTGGTAGGAGAATGCGGTGACGGAATGGATGTACTTCCATTTTTAAACCGGCATGAAACCGATGTTGTTATTATGGACGTTCGCATGCCCGAGGTTGATGGTGTAGAAGCTACTCGGCGTATCAAAACTCGCTATCCGGATGTTGATGTAATCGGTTTTTCAAATAGCAATGACAGTTTTCTTCGCTCAGAAATTTGTGAGGCAGGAGCTATTGGTCTTGTTAGCAAGTCTATCGTGCCTACTAGTTTAGTCAAATTGATTACGCAAGCCCGTCAAGGCTAATACTGTCAATGAATAGACTGTTATTTGTTTGTTAATCAGCGTTTATTCTGGTTTCGTTGGTGGCTTTGGCCCAAATTGTGCAAACAAGCAATATTATTTTGTCAAGGACGTGACACGAATTATAAAACGTAGGAATTATGTTTGTAAATATGAACCAGATTAACTTTACCAAAATTGTATCAGTTTTTTTTCTGTTCCTTTCACTATCCGTGTTTTCCCTGCACGGTCAAAGCAATTTGCACACTAGTTGGGATGAACTGCTAAAAAAGCACGTCTCAGCAAAAGGAAATGTGAATTACGAAGGGTTTAAAAAAGATGGTAATAAGCTTGATGCATACGTTAAAAGTCTCGGAGAAAATATGCCTTCTGCTAGTGCTGGGGAAAATGAAAGAAAAGCTTATTGGGTGAATGTTTATAATGCATTTACGGTTAAATTAATTGTAGATAACCTTCCGGTTCCAAGCATTAAGGATATCAACAGAGGAAAACCGTGGGATAAGAAATTCATCAAAATAGGTTCCCAGACTTTGGACTTAAATCATGTAGAACACAAAATTTTGCGGGTGAAGTTCAACGATCCTAGAATTCACGCGGGCATCAATTGTGCTTCGAAGTCTTGTCCTGTTTTATTGAATAGGGCTTTTACTGCAGACAACTGTGATGAATCATTAGAGATGTTGATGACGAATTTCGTAAACGACAAGGAGCGTAATTCGATTTCAAAGGACAAGGTTGAATTGTCTAAAATCTTTAGGTGGTTTAAATCCGATTTCACAAAAGAGGGTTCGCTTATCGACTATCTTAATAAATATTCGAAGGTTAAAATTAGCCCAAAAGCTAAAGTTTCTTACAGAACGTACATCTGGACGCTAAATAACTAAAACAAACCTCTTTTGATGGCTAATGAATTAACGGAATATCCGCAATCGTGTGAATCGAATAAGGTGCTCAAATCACCCAAATCACCCAAATCACCCAAGAGTAAATCCCTTCGTAGTAGGCAAGATCGACTCTCGGAAGCGAGTAATCAAGTGAAATTGTTAAATCAATCTTGCAGTACATTTGGAAGTTTTAAGGATAAATTAAAAGAAGACGGTCATTTCCCTTTAAAGCCCAAAGCATTGGAAATAATGCAAATAAACTTGGGTTACATGTGCAATCTAACCTGCGAACATTGTCATGTTGATGCAGGTCCGGATCGTAAGGAAATCATGTGTCATGAAGTTTTGGAGCAATGCTTGGCTGCAATTGAGATTTCGGGAGCCAAGACGGTCGATTTAACAGGAGGAGCGCCGGAAATGCACCCAGAATTTTGTTGGTTTGTTTCAGAATTGTCGAAGCGCAATGTTCACTGTATTGTTAGAAGCAATCTTACAATTTTGGTGTCCAATAAAAAGTACGACAAGTATCCCGATTTTTTTAAAGAAAACGGGGTGGAAGTAATTGCTTCCTTGCCTTGTTATACGGAGCAAAATACAGATAAACAAAGAGGTGATGGGGTGTTCAGCAAATCGTTAGAAGCACTAAAAAAACTCAACAATGCTGGATATGGACAGGAAGGTTCGGGTCTAAAATTAAATTTGGTTTATAATCCTGGTGGGCCATTTCTTCCAGGAGATCAAATGGGATTGGAGATTGATTATAAGCGGGAGTTGCTCGAGAATTTCGGAATTACGTTTAATCATTTGTATACAATTACCAACATGCCAATTAGCAGATTTTTAGACTATCTGCTGGCTTGTGGAAAGTATGAAGAGTATATGCAAAAATTAGTAGAGGCATACAACCCTAACGCGGCATCTAATGTAATGTGTACTAATACACTATCTGTTGATTGGCAAGGGTGTCTTTACGACTGCGATTTTAATCAAATGTTAGATCTTAAAGTTGCCGATAAAACAAGAAATCACATTCGTGATTTCGATCCTATTAAACTAAATTCACGATCCATAGTCATCGGTCAACATTGTTTTGGGTGTACTGCGGGTGCAGGCTCTAGTTGCCAAGGAACAACTGCATGATATGTCAAAATCGGCACTCATAATTTTTGTCAAAAATCCGGAGCTAGGGGATGTAAAAACGAGACTTGCTGCTACAATTGGAGACCAAGCTGCATTAGAAATTTATCGTAAGCTGTTGACGCATACGGCATCGATAATAGAACAGCTCTCCGTAGATCGTTTTGTCTTTTATTCTCAGCGAGTAGAGCAGAAAGATTGTTTTGCGGATCGTTTTTTTGTCAAAAGAGTTCAGCAAGGAGAAAGTTTAGGAGAAAGAATGGAACAAGCATTCCGAAAGTTGTTTCAGAAGAACTATGAAAATGTAGTTATAATTGGAAGCGATTGTTATGATCTTTCACCGTCCGATTTGAATACGGCTTTCGAAAGTTTAGAATCCAATGATGTAGTTATTGGACCTGCATTGGATGGAGGATACTATCTGCTTGGCATGAACAGATTGTATTCAGAATTATTTCGTGACAAGCAGTGGAGTACGGAGGAAGTTTTGCCTAGAACAATTCAAGATACCAAGGATTTGGGCCTTTCTTGCTTTAAGATGAGGGCGTTATCCGATATTGATCACTACGAAGATTTGAATCGAGAATTAAAACAGGTGGTTGATTTGAAATGATTTCCGTAATTGTGCCAACATATAACGAGGAAACTAACATTGCATCGTTGTTGGCATTGATTGAAGAGTATTCTACTCAGGGTTTAATTACCGAGACGATTGTAGTAGATGGAGGAAGTTCCGATAATACCGTGGAACGCGCTTTTGTTTCTGGGGCCAAAGTAGTTCTGTCTGACAAAGGTAGAGCAAAGCAAATGAATAGGGGGGCTAGGAAAGCCAGTGGATCATTGCTTTATTTTCTGCATGCCGATTCCATTCCACCGATGAATTTTGATAGATTTATTTGTGAAGCTGTCAAAAAAGGAAGTCACGCTGGATGTTTTCGAATGCGTTTTGATAACCGTCATTTGTTTTTGAGGATTGCAGGGTGGTTCACGAGATTTCCAAGCAATTGGTGCCGAGGAGGAGATCAGTCCTTATTTATTACTAAGGATTTATTTCAAAAAGTAGGAGGTTTTAGCGAGGACCATATAATATTGGAGGATAACGAGATAATTCCTCGAATTAAGGCATCAGGAAGGTTTGTTGTGTTACCAGAACAAATAATTACTTCGGCACGTCGGTTCGAAAAGAACGGGGTAGTGCGTCTACAAGCTATATTTGCGTTAATTCATATCGGTTACAGGATTGGAATTCCACAAACCAGATTGCTTGAATTGTACAAACGCTTAGTTCATTAATATGGAAGAAAAAATATTAGAGGCAGCCAGTTACGTAAAAAATATAGGAGTTGCTGAATGCACTGTTGGAATCATTTTGGGTACGGGCCTAGGAAATTTAGTGCAGAGTATTTCGGTGGAAAAGGAAATTCCGTATTCTGAAATTCCTCATTTTCCTGAGGCTACAGTTGAATTTCATTCTGGGAAGTTAATATATGGTACGTTGCAAGGGGTTAAAGTTTTGGCAATGCAAGGTAGGTTCCATTTTTATGAGGGCTATGATTTCAAGCAAATCGCTTTTCCTGTATGCGTGATGCATGCGTGTGGAATCAAAAGTTTGTTGATTTCTAACGCTGCCGGTGCCATAAACTTGAATTTCAAGAAAGGAGATTTAATGCTCATCACCGACCACATTAATACCTTCCCTGGAAATCCGCTGATCGGTCCAAACATGGACGAACTTGGCACGCGTTTTCCGGATATGAGTCAACCATATTCCAATGAATTGTGCAATAAGCTTCGCTTGATCGCCAAAAATCAGCAGATAAGCTTAAAAGAAGGAGTGTATATAGCCGCACAAGGGCCAATGTTGGAAACTCCTGCAGAATACCGGTACTTGAGGTTGGTAGGTGGAGACGCCGTTGGTATGAGTACAATTCCAGAAGTGATAGCTGCCAATCATTTAGGGCTCCCGTGCTGTGCAGTTTCTGTGCTTACCGATGAATGCGATCCAGACAATTTACAGCCGATTAATATTGAAGAGATTATTGCGGTTGCAGGCAAAGCTGAATTGAAACTTACCTCTTTGTTTACAGAATTGGTAAGCAATTTAAATTGATCATTTCGATCCCAATCGAGTCTCTAAAGCATATACAAGAAAACTTGCGAGCCAGTGACTACCCATGTAATGAGATCCTATAACATGGTCAATGGACGCTTTTACGTGTAAGTCTCCCAGTCCATTAAGTTCTGCACTTTGATTGGTTTTAACATCTGCCAACCGATACAAGCACCAAGCTCTAGAAAAGTTCAGACCGTCCAAGTGGACGAGTTTACCGTCAGTTCTGTCAACAACTTCGCCAGGACTCAGGTCCACCTTGTTTACAAACTGGGGAAGAAAATTATCAAGCCAGTGGGCAAACTCTTTTTCCGATAAAACATTAGACATTAGGTGGGCTTCTTGCAGGCAAGGGGAGATAAAGTCAAATCCACTAGGTTCCCAGTTGATAGGACAATTTTTGTCCTCGAAATAGAAGTCTTTGCTGCGGCTTATGATCAATTTTTCAAATGTAGTATCATTGAGAGTCCTGGCATAGTCCAATGCCAGAGAAAGTCCAAAGGCAGTATTGGTATGTTCTCCAACACGAATTGGATAAACTAACTTCGGGAGAAACTCTTTATACGTTTCTACAATCCTGTTCGTAAGTGGATGGAGGGTGGTAATCCAGCGGTGTTTATTTTTTTGATTGGACTGATTTAACTCCGCAACTAATTTTAAGTACCAGGCCCATCCATAGGTTCGTTCATAATTTTTATTGCCGGTCATCAGAAAATAATCTAGCTCCTTTTGCACATTGGAAGAAGTGAATCGCTGGTTGAAAATGTTCGTGATGGTAATGGCTAATTCCGAATCGGGAAACTTGTTAAGCATTTTGGCCAAAAGCCAGTGTCCGTGAACAGATGAGTGCCAGTCAAAGCAGCCATAGAATATAGGATGTAGGTCCGAAGGAGAACGCAAATGAGTAGAATCATTTAATGTTTGTCCCAGGCGATTGGGGTATTCCTGATTAATGCACTCAATCGGCACTTTGGCTATCCGCACGGCCTGATTATAGTTCAAATTAAGTTGAAGATTTTGGGCATTACTGAGGGATAGATTGACTATCGTTCCAACGAAAAATAGTGTGAGAATCGGAAGAATACGCATAAGACTAAACTAATTGTCCAGACTTAAATGTAGGTAAAACTAAAGAAATAGTCGGTTATCAGACAAACTGTAAATCACAATATCGCGAACCGTTATATTCTAACTATTTTACCAGTTTATTTGTATGTACAAACCCGGAGGATAAACATGGGGAAGCAATGGGTTTGTAGTGTAATATTGCTGAAGATAAACTTTATGAAAAATTATTTAGAGGTTACCAAGGACGTGTACAAAGAAGCGGCTTTGACACCTGAAGTTGGTTTATGCTGCACCACAACACCAGTATGGCAGTTTCCAGGATTGGATATTCCATCCAAAATGCTCGAAATGAACTATGGCTGCGGCAGTACAGTACACCCACGAGATTTAATTAACGATCCCAAAATATTGTACGTAGGAGTTGGTGGGGGATTGGAATTGCTGCAGTTCTCCTACTTTAGTAGACAACCCTCAGGAGTAATTGGCCTGGATGTGGTTCCTGAAATGATTGAAGCCTCTCGCACTAACTTCTTAGAAGCTGAGAAAAAGAATGAGTGGTTTCGCTCAGATTTTGTTGACTTGAAAATGGGCGATGCCTTAGCACTACCTATTGATGATGCTTCGGTGGACGTTGCAGCCCAAAACTGTTTGTTCAACATATTTGAAACAGAAGAACTAAAAAAGGCGCTCAAGGAAATGTATCGCGTTCTTAAACCTCATGGACGATTGGTGCTTTCTGATCCGGTTTGTGAACAACCCATGTCTGATGAATTGCGTGCAGATGAGAAGTTAAGGGCCTTGTGCTTAACAGGTTCTTTGCCACTGCAGCAGTATATTGATTTAATTACTGAAACTGGCTTTGGAACGGTAGAAATCAGAGCTAAGAGACCATATCGAGTATTGAGTCCAGAGCACTATAAGACGGATCAAAATATAATGATTGAAAGCGTGGAAGTTTGCGCCATTAAAGATCCAATGCCGGATGATGGCCCGTGTGTGTTTACCGGAAGAACAGCAATTTACCATGGTGTGAATGAAAATTTTGATGATCGAAAAGGACATGTTTTGCTGCAAAATCAACCGTTGTCCGTGTGTGATAAGACAGCTAACGCTTTGATAGATTTGGGCCGACCGGATATTTATATTTCAGGTTCTACCTATTTTTACGATGGCGGTGGTTGCTGCTAAAAGTATTGCATATGCCACATATTGAAGTAATTGAGTATGATAGGTCAGAGGGGCAGCTACGCGAGATTTATGATGGCATAATCCAGAAGCGGGGCGGATTGGCTTCCGTTCATATGATTCAAAGTTTAAACCCTGAATCGATTGTAAATCATATGGATTTGTACCTGACGATTATGTTTGGGAAATCACCATTGCGCAGGGTACAGCGTGAAATGATGGCTGTAGTTGTTTCCAAGGCAAATAATTGTGAATATTGTCAGGAACATCACGCGGAAGCGGTGAATCATTATTGGAAGAACGAAGAAAAAATAAAACAGTTTAAGGCTGATTACCGCGGACTTGAACTTTCCGAAAGTGATAAACTTTTATGTGATCTGGCTTGGAGCCTAACCCGAGAACCATGGAAAGACAATGAGGTATTCTCAGAGAAATTACGTCAGGTTGGGTTGTCAGATCGAGCAATTTTGGATGCCCATTTGGTAATTTCATACTTCAATTTCGTAAACCGATTGGTGTTAGGTCTTGGAGCGACGCATTCGCCAGAGGAGGTAAAAGGTTATAATTATGATTGATATTCTTGGGGTTATGGATTTCAACTGTAGACTGTCAAATGTCAAATTAAAATTCTCTATTCGTAGAGAACAATAGAGGTCTTGTAGATCACAAAAACTCTTTTATATTTGCAAACCGTTTCGGCGCACGAGCCGAAATAACCGGAGAGGTGGCAGAGTGGTAATGCAGCAGCCTGCTAAGCTGTCAACGTTTTTCGTTGCCCGAGTTCGAATCTCGGTCTCTCCGCAATTAAATTTTTAGAAACATGTTGCAGGTATAAAACTTGTTTTTATGTTTGCAGCCGCTTTAGCAGATCGGGGCGTGGCCCAGCCCGGTTAAGGCGCCTGGTTTGGGACCAGGAGATCGCAGGTTCGAATCCTGCCGCCCCGACAAACAAAAAAGGAGCTAACCTATAGGTTGCTCCTTTTAAGGAGGGAATATCAAAAAGCCCTAAAAGATTAAGACGCTAAAAAGTCCTGAAAGCCCCCGTGGGCGTGTCCTAAGCTCAAATTAGCCCAAAATCCCCAACTAAAATCAAAAAGTCCTAATCCGGTATCTTTTGTAAGTTTGGAAAATCAAAAAGTCCTAAAAAAAGAAGTAAGTTTGGAAAATTGTCGGGATGACAGGATTTGAACCTGCGACCCCCGCTCCCCCAGAGCGGTACGCTAACCGGACTGCGCCACATCCCGAATTCCAAAAAGCTTCATTCGAATATTACTTCAGCTATTTGAGAGCACCAAATGTAGAAACAATCTGGAAATATGATTACCCAAATCATATTAGTAAGGGGGGAATATCAAAAAGTCCTAAAAGGCCAAGAGGACAAAAGAGGCCCGCAAGCCCCGTCACTTCTGCCATGAAGCTAAATTAGCCCTGTACGCCCAGCGAAAAACAAAAAGTCCTAATGCGGTATCTTTTGTCCAAAAAATGTCCCTGCGGCTACCTAAAGCCCTCAATAATCAAACATGAGCTTTCAAATACTTGATATAGAGTGTTTTGAGTATTCAAAGTCTACTTTAAAAATCCCTTTAACGTAAAATTTAGGCCCCCAATCTTGAAGCGTGTTTTTGGGCTGGGCGTACAAGTTTGTATCTGGTTGGGCGTACAAAAAGTTGCAAAACCGTAATG
>JAHDGY010000045.1 GCA_020631555.1 Flavobacteriales bacterium
CGGTCAATCTTTTTGATAATCTGCGCAAACAGGGTAATAGTACCCATCAGAGGATCGTGTGTTTTTTACGAGCCACAAAGTAATTTTTGGACTAAAAACTAACCTCTCTTTTTTTTATTTAGGACGCTATTGTTCTGCATTGATAATAATAGCGCTGAATTTGAACCTGATGCGGGAGGGCTTGCAAAATTAGAAATGAAGGCTCTTGAAAATGTGGAGACCCGCGATTATTCGGAATTTGAAACAAGTAAAGTAGCTCAGATAAAAGTTTATCCAAATCCGGCTGCTGACATTTTGAATCTTGATTTCCCCGAAGAAACGCCAACAAGTGCAGAAATTAGAAATTTACAGGGCCAATTGGTTAATAATGTGCAGCTAGCGCATGGTGTAAATAACATATCAGTTGCCGACTTAGATAATGGGCTGTATTTAGTTTCAGCCGTTGTAAATGGTCAGCGCATTGTAAAGAAGTTCACCAAAATTGAATAGATAAGGCAAGTAGCAAGTATTTGTGCTAGGGCAGTTCGCATGCGAACTGCCCTTTTTGTTTAATGACCCAAGAGCAGATTCACTATATTTACTAGAAGATGAATCTGAAGAACAAGACGATATCCAGAATTTCCGCCATAGGTTTTGTTATTTTGTCCCAATTTTTATCTTTTTCTGTATTTGCCCAGGACATTCATTTTACTCAGTTTTTTAATTCACCATTGAACTTAAACCCAGCGCTCTCTGGGAATTTTGAAGGAGATTACCGGTTGATTGGCGACTCTAGATCGCAGTGGCATACAGTTACCAGACCGTATCAAACAGTCAGCATTTCTGCTGATGCAGCAAAGATTCCTAAGCTGGATGGAATTCGTGGAGGAATTCTCATCAATCAAGATAGAGCGGGCGATTCTCGGCTGAATACTTTCCAATGCAATTTGTCAGCTGCTTACGTGCTTTCTATTTCAGATGAACCCGATCAGGTAGTTGCGTTTTCGGTGCAACCAGGTTTAACAAATAAACGGATCGACTACTCAGATTTGTCATTTGACAACCAGTATGTGGGGTATAGATATGATCCTACAGCGAATCCCAACGAGCCTTTTTCTGGAAGTGGTCTGACTTATTTTAATCTTAATGTTGGTGCATATTATAACCATCCCATTTCGGAAAGAAAGAGAGTAGGAGGAGGTTTAGCATTTCATAATTTGTCTTCGCCTAGGCAAAGCTTTTATCACGAAGCAGATATTCGTCTCGATCCAAGGTGGACAGTGCATGCCGATGCAAACTGGCCATTGGCAGATCGGTTTGATATTTTGCCTAGAATCTCCCTAATGGGGCAGGGAACTTTTCGAAGTTTTGTTAGTGGTCTGGAAGTCAAATACGAACTTTTAAATTTTGAGACGATTCAGCGCTCGCTGTTAGCCGGTGTTTGGTATAGAAACACGGATGCAATAATGCTTACGGCAGGAATGATGTATGACGATTGGAAGGTTACTTTTAGTTATGACGTTAATGTGTCTTCATTGATTCCTGCGAGTAG
The DNA here is from genome assembly GCA_020631555.1 of Flavobacteriales bacterium. Taxonomy (GTDB): domain Bacteria; phylum Bacteroidota; class Bacteroidia; order Flavobacteriales_D; family Parvicellaceae; genus JAHDGY01. Next base: position 1,532 of record JAHDGY010000045.1, read on the forward strand.
GTTTAGAGGGGCCGTAGAACTGTCGGCAATTTATATTTTTGGACGACGAGTTCCACAAAAAACTAGGCACCGTGTTTGTCCGGATTATATGTAGCATACTTTTTATAGCATTGGCGCAGCCCGTGTACACGCAAACCGTGAAGCAATTTGTTGAGTTTGGAGATGAAAGCTTTGCGTCAGGTGACTATTATGGAGCATCCATTTACTACAAATTGGCGCTAAAACTGGATTCAGCAAGCGTTGAAAATTTATGGAAATATGCCGAATCCCTTAGGATGTACAACAATTATCAGAAAGCAGCGCATTATTATCAAAAGGTTCTGAAAAAGGAAAGGGGTAAAATTTATCCCATGGGCCCATTGTATTTGGCCCAAATGCACCACTATAATGGCGATTATAGATCGGCAATGAAAGCAGCTAAGAAAGCAACATCTGTTCATCGCAAGCGAAAAAAGGAGTATCCTTATTTAAAGGCCCGTCAGGAAATAGCATCTTGTGCCTATGCCCTCAGAACTAGATTTGATACCACAAAATTTGTAGCCGTTAAAAATGCAGGAGAGGCATTAAATACAACGGAATCGGAATTTGGTGCAACGTATGCCCCTAAGGGAATTTACTTTTCGTCTCAACGTGCAAACAATCTAAACAACTCATTGGAAGTGGAGGATAAAGACTATAAGGTAAAGATCTATTATGCGGATAGTTTTGACAATGTTTGGTTTGCCAAAAAGCCGTTGGATACTATTATCAATAAACCCTTTGCCGATGCTGCTAATGGAACATTCTCATTGGACGGTAACCGATTTTATTTTACTCGTTGTCTATCGGATTCGGTGTGTCATATTTACTATTCGCAAAATAGTGATGGCAGATGGTCTGAACCAAATTCATGTCAACAGCTAAACAGTCGGGGTTTTACGTCTACGCAGCCAAGTATAGCGCAGGTTGGCAAACAAGAGATTTTGTTTTTTGCCTCCACCCGGCCGGGTGGATACGGTAAATTAGACGTTTGGTATTCTGTTGTAAAAAATGGAAACATTGGATCTCCAAAAAATGTTGGTGAGAAGATCAATTCTATTGATAATGAAATAACTCCATTCTACGACAACATTTCAGGAAAGCTATATTTTAGCTCTAATTGGCATAAAGGGCTTGGCGGTTTCGATGTTTTCTATAGTTTGGGTCATCCTCACGAGGGTGACAAAGGTGCTAGTGCTATTGATTTTAGTGCACCGCAAAATGCTGGACAGCCTATAAACACCAGTTGGAATGATTTTTATTTTACGCTAGATAGTTTGGGCGTCAATGGTTTTTTGACCAGTAACCGGGTAGGGTCGTATTTCCAAAAAGGACCAACGTGCTGTAACGATATTTATCAGGTAAATATGGATACACGGCCTCCGAAATCAAAGGACTCGATAGTGACTTTGGATGACCTTAATAAATACCTTCCCGTAACTCTGTTTTTTCACAATGATGAGCCTGATCCACGAACTCGGGATTCAGTTACAAGGCAAAACTATTTGACTACTTATAGGGCTTACAAAACTTTGCAACCTAAATATCGAGAGGAATATACCAGTGGTTTAGACCTAGAAAAGGCGGTGAATGCCGAATTGGATATTGATGGTTTTTTTAAGCATTACGTGGACAAGGGAGTGGATGATTTGACCTTATTTACTCGGTTACTTTTGGAAGAGTTAAGAAAGGGGCAAAGAATAGATGTCACAGTAAAGGGTTTTGCCAGTCCTTTGGCTAAGACTGATTACAACGTAAAGCTGACAGGTCGTAGGATTTCAAGCTTGGTCAACTACCTGCGAGAGTATGACAATGGGGTATTTAGGCCTTATCTCGACAGTAGTACCTCGGATGGAGGACAATTAAGTTTTACCCGTATTCCATTTGGAGAATACGTTTCTAATCAGTTTGTTAGTGATAATTTAAATGATCGACGAAATTCGGTTTATAGCAAGGCCGCGGGTTTGGAACGAAAAATAGAAGTAATATCCGTTCGCCAAGCATTGGATTCAAATGTCGCGTTTTCCGAAATGACAGTAAATAGTTCATTGCATGATTTTGGAAAAATAATTCAGGGGGATACAGTCTCTCATGTATTTACGGTTACCAATTCAGGCAATAAGGATTTGATAATCGATCGAATCGAGCCAGAATGTGGTTGCACCATAGCGGAATTGTCTTCGAATGTAATTGCGCCAGGACAAAGCGCGCAAATTAGGGCGGTGCTGAACAGCAAAACGTTAACTGGAAAAATTGCCAAATCAGTAATTGTTCGAGGTAATTCTTTTCCATCGACTCGAAGATTAGTTGTTGTAGCAGAAGTGTTTGTCAAATAATCTGGACTGGTTAAATGTAAATAACTAGTGTTCAGTATTTTAAAAGTTCTTTGTTTGCAATAAATAGAGAGCTTATCCAACTAATTTGGCCTTCGCGCGATTTGGTCCATTATCAAAAACAAAGCGGAAATGTAACTAAGAAAGGTTATCTTCGCCCCGCTTTGCGGGTTTGGTTGATTGGACTGTTTGAACTTTGATCAATTAGCACAAGCTTAACAGATTCAGGAAAGAATATCAATGAGTGATGAAAGGTGAGTTTATTCTAGAATTTTTAAAAGAGAAAAAACAAGTAGGAGCAGTTGCGCCAAGTTCTAAGTTTTTGTGTAGAAAAATGTGTGGGCCAATCGATTTTGAGAAGGCTGATGTGATTGTTGAATTGGGTCCAGGAACTGGAGTTCTCACTAAAGTGTTGTTAGCGAGAATGAAATCTACTGCCACACTTATTTCTATTGAAGCCAACGAGTCGTTTTGTGCGAAATTGAAGGATCGATTTTCGGATCACCGACTAAAACTGATTAATGACTCTGCAGAAAACATTGGTATTATTCTGTCCGAACATGGTTTTATTGAAGCAGATTATATTGTTTCCTCTCTTCCTCTTACAGTTATTCCCCTAATTGTGAAGAATAGGATTTTAGATCAGGCCGCTAGCAATTTAGCTGCTGAAGGTACCTTCATTCAGTTTCAGTATTCTTTGAACGCCCAGCGCTTGTTAAAGAGAAAGTTTGATGTTGTTAAATTGGATTTTACTCCGATAAACGTTCCACCAGCTTTTGTTTATCAATGCCGAAATTTGCAGTATGAAGATGCAATCACGTCGGAGTCGATGAGCCCCGCTTTTGTGAAAAGCTAGTTTTTTTACCGGCCAATTAATTTCTTTTTTCGTGCACCCTTTGATGCTTTATTTGATGGCCTCCAGTTGATTCAATATTTTTGGTTTAAAATTTACAAGTGAATACCGAAAATGAGATTGTCTTGCTTTTTGATGGCGAATGTATGCTTTGCAATCGATTCGTTATTATTCCAATGAAATACGGAGCAGATAATATATTTTTTGTTTCAATTCACTCCGAACGTGGCCAAGCTTTGGCAAAACAGCTTAATATTTCCTCCATTGAGGATTTCGAAACAGTATATCTTTTAAAATCTACTTCTAGTGAAACTCTGAGTCAATCCGACGCAGTAATTGCAATTCTGAGAAGATGCGGTTTTTGGTGGCGAATGGTGAGTAATTTAGTTAGCGTTTTCCCGAAAAGCTTTAGGGATTATTGTTACCAGAAAGTTGCACAAAACAGATCCAAACTGGGCAAGTCAACTTGTGTGGTCCCACAAGACATAGATAGGTCAAAAGTGTTTCTTTAATCGTTAATAATAAGTTGATGTTTTTGCAAAAGGCCTGGTAAACTATCCCTACTAAATGTGCATTTGAATATTTTATTCTCGTTTGGGTCGATATTAAGGTTAGTACATCCGCTTAAATTAGCTTTTGTTAAATCCGTGTAGCCAAATACTGTTCCATTAAGATTTGAGTTAAGTAGGGATACTCCTGCTAATTTGGAATTAGTAAAATCAGCCTGTTCCAAATTGCAATTAGCAATTTGACAGTTAGATAAATCTGTTTCGTAAAATGAGGACAAGGTTAAGTTGCAGTCTTGAAATTTCATCCCGAATAGGAGAGTGTTGCAATGTTCGAAGTTTAATCCCAACAATTTGCAGTTAGTTAGCCTACAATCTCGGAATGCAGTGTTGTGCAGATGTGCACCACTAAAATCACATTCTTTAAATTCGCATTCTAGGAAGGTAAAGTCGGATAGATCCATTTCGGCCATTTTACATCCTTCGAATACGCAATATTCAAAACGATTTGCCTCTAACGACCGAATTTCTATTTCCTTAAATTCTTCATCTTCAAAAATATATTGACTCATAACCTAAGTTTTCAACTATGGTAAAAGTAGAAGAATGATAGCAAAGAAAAAGGGAAACAAGAGTTTCCCTAATTCATACATTTGGCTAGAAGAAAACCTTTATATTGTGATTTCTGTAATTCGGTTATTTTCCAACAACCAGTTTTACAATTTCAATAGAATGTTCAGAACTGAATCGGGCAAAATACAGACCGTTATTTAGACCTTTAGCATCGATTGTTATTGAATAATTCTGGTCTTTTTTGATCGGTCCGTTGTAGCAAGTAGAAACTCGCTTTCCTTGAGAATCGAATAATTCTACTTTGGCGGAATTACAATCCATATCCGATGTAATGGACATATTCGCAGTTTCCTGGAATGGATTAGGAAATACTCTGACATCCAGACTTGGAAGATTGTTTCCATCAGCAAACCTACCCAAGTTTTCTGCTAGGTTCGGAGCTCTGAATCCGCTCGGGCTATTCCAACAGGCACTTAATAAGTCTAAAGTGACGTCTTCTCCAATCTTAACCCCTCGTCCTATCATTACACCTTCGAAAGAACTGCCATCATTTAATGAAATATCGAGTTTGCTGTAGTAGTTTCCAGAGATTACGGTTGCTCGACCAAATTTGATATCCTGTTTAGCATATACTACCAAATCCGCTGCGTCGTGACCATAACTACCCCACATCTCTGCAAAATCGTGTACTTCGAGGTTTGCTTCGATATAGATGGTTGTAGGACCCGTAAATGCTAGGGTAGCGTTTCGAAACAAACTTAAGTTGTTCATGTAGTACACCCCATTCAAAAGAAGACTTGCATTTTTGTCTACCGCAATATTTCTGTAAGATCCTGCAGGTAGGGTTAAGGTTAGACCTATTCCGACAAGAGTGTCTGCAACTCCAGGAGAAGTAGAATCTGGAAACTCAGGCAACCACTCTAATTCTGGTTGATAGCCATGAATTGCTCCGTTAACCGTTCCGCCGTAGTTATCGATTATACCTGAATAAACGTGCATGGTTTGCGTACTTTCATCAATTTCGAGTTCATCGGCAAGAATCCAACTCTCAATATTATCTGCGTCAACATTCTCGTTCAATATCACCTTTCCTGGTCGGTATAATTCGCCTTGATAATGGCCAGTTGCTCCAAGCGATCCAGAATTTACGGTTGAGTTATCGTCAATTAACACTCTTCTTTTGGTTGCGTAGGCCACGTAAGGACTCTGACAAACTTCTGGATGAACGATGGTGTAGCATTTAGACGTTGTTGTACACTGATCGGCATAAACTTTTAAATAGTAAGACCCGGTTGCTGGTGTGATCAATGATGGTCCGGTTTCGCCGTCCAAAGCAAGTCCTGTGTGGCAGTCGTACCACTGGAAGGATGCATTGGAAGTTTCCGTGCTCAGCGTGATCGAATCGATCGTAATCGTATCGCCGTAAAGGAAATGTTGGACTTTAGCTGTATCGTAATACACGTGTCCGTGCGCATCTTTTACCTCCACCCAATAATTTGTTGGTTCATCTGGAGATACTTCCAAAGTTTGGTTTGTGCTTCCATCCGACCATAAATAGGTGAAAGGACCAGCTCCAAATCCTACGTTGTTGCTCCAAGTTGGCGTTTGGCCGAACGCAAGATTGAATCCATTTCCGGTTGAATCTTTACTTTCGTTACCAGAATTCTCGTCCATTGGCCAGTAGGCAATTAGATTTGGATGTTCATAGATTCTTGTTCTACAGTGCATATTCTGCTGAATTTCTGGCTTTGTTAAGGCTTTTTTCCAAAATCCAGCGTCGTCCAATTCACCATCGAAATAGTGTGTGTATAAACTTGGTTGGTCAGCTCTAAAATGTGCCCCAATGGTTAATGCGGCTGGAGTTTCTTGATAGGTTACCCCGTTCCACTCTTCTGATGCAACAAGTTGTCCATCAACATATAGTTTGATGACTTGATTTGCCGAATCAGCAACAGCTACATAGTAATGCCATTCGTTTGCACCTACCGGAAACTGGGAAGCGGCTTGGACATACCAAGGAGTGCAACATGAAAACCTTAACGTAAATGTTGGAATGCTGTCGATAATTTGAATTCCCCAACTTCCGAAGGCAGCATTTTCCGATGACTTTTTACTAAATAAATCATGTCTGCCTTCTACGCTATCGGCTTTAGCCCAAATTCCAAAGGTAAACCCTCCGGAAATAAAGTTGAATGTAGAATCGATTGCCGAAAGAAGGTAATCTTGTTCTCCATCGAAAGAAAGTGACGACAGGTTAATATCAGTAATGGGTGTGAAGAATACGGTATCTCCTTGACAAACAGTTGTGTCGTCCATTTTTCCTGCTGGACACATTTCAGGCAATTCGTCGAGAGTAATGCATTCCGAAGTAACTAAGCAACCATTGAATCCAATTTCAGCCGCGTATGTTCCGTTTGCCGCTGGAGTGAATACTTGTTCTTTAGCACCGGGAACAATTTCATTCGTTTCGCAATCGATCCACTGATAGGTTGCACCGTCTTGATCGGCAACCAAAGTTAGTCCATCCTTGGTAGCTTCAATTGTAGTTTCGAATCCCTGACCGATATACACCTTAAAGTCGTCGTAATAGAAATTGCCTTGTGCATCAGTTACAGTAACACTATAATATGCGTTGTGCTGAGGCTTAACTTTAATCGCTTGCGAAGTGGCTCCATGATCCCAAGAATAGTTGTATGGAATTCCTCCGAAAGGTACAGCAGGATGCCACATTGGATTGTTTATGATCGTACCGGAGAGGTCGTTTCCACTGACATCTTCAAGGACCGTAGAATCGCCATCCATATTCCAATAGGCGATCGCATTTTTATGCGCAATAGCTTCTGTTCTAAACAGTTTGTTTCGGTTGATTGACTCTTCGCTGAGAGCTGAATTCCAGATTCCTAGTTCGTCGATGTTACCATCAAAATATCCGGTATAACTTCCGGCAACGTCTGCTTTAAAGTGAGCCCCAATTACTAGTTTTTCATCAAATTGCTGGTAAATTTGACCGTTCCAGTCTTCTTCTGCCACTAGTGCACCATCAATATATAATTTTACCTTTTGGTTTACAGAATCCCCAACAGCCGTGTAATGATACCAAGTGCCAGGAGAAACTTTGAAGTCCTCAGGAATTACACTTAAGTACCATGGATAGTTTGCAGAATAGGCTAATGTCAATACCGGAGTTCCGCCTTCGAGTCGAATTCCCCAGCTTCCGAATTGGGCATTTTCAGAGGCTTTTTTGCTGAAAATATCTTGTCTACCTGTTGTGTCATTAGCATGTGCCCAAGCAGATACGGTAAAATTTCCGCCATAGAAATTAAAGTCGGTGTGCGCTTCAACTTCGGCATGTTGATTTATTCCGTTGAAAAACAAACTGCTGGAGTTAATATTTGGACGCGTAGTAAAGGTGATGGAATCACTATTACATGTCGTCGTATCGTTTAAAAATCTGTGTGGCATTGCATTGGCTACAGTGTTTACCGTAATGCAATTGGACAATTGTTTACAGCCTTCTTGACCAACATACGCTGCATAAGTTCCGTTAAACTGAGGGACAAACGTTTGAGAGGTATCTCCCTCGATTTCTTGATTGTTAGAACAGTTAATCCACTGATAATCGCCATTGTTTAGACTGGCTGAAAGTTGAGTTCCATTCCAGGAAATAGATTCATCATAATCTCCTCTCACGAAAATTCGTATCGTATCATAGTACGTGTTTCCTTGATTGTCGGAGGCAATTACCGAGTATTCAGTACTGTCCTCAGGATTGATCTGAATCGACTTGGTTGTTTCGCCGTTAGACCACGAATAATTATATGGGCCTGCACCAAATCCTACTTCAGTATCCCATGCTGGGTCTTTAACAAAGTTCAAACCTGTTTTTTCTAGATCGATTTGCTGACCAACGGTACTATCGTTTTCGTCTAATGGCCAATAAGCTACGAGATTGTTACTTTGAATTGCATATTGCCTGAAAAGCATATTAGTTCTGATTTCAGTTGGAGTTAATACTCCATTCCAAATCGCTATATCGTCCACATTTCCTTTGAAGTGTCCAAGACAATTTCCTACTGCGTCGGCCTTAAAATGGGCTCCTACCATTAAGGACTCAACTTCTTGCTGAAAAATATTTCCGTTCCAATTTTGCGTGCCAATAAGCAAGGCATCTTTATAAAGTCTTAATTCTTTGGTAGAAGTGTCACCAACTGCTACAAAGTAATGCCATGTTCCTGTTGAGATGGTATCGTCTGCAATCAGGTGAGTGTAAAATGGATATTGTTCAGTATGTCTTACCGTGAAGTGTGGAATTCCATCTTCTAATCTTAATCCCCATGCTGGATATAATCCAAACTCAGAAGATTTTTTGCTCAAAATGTCTCTCCGCCCACTGATGTCGTCTACTTTGACCCAACATGAAACGGTGAAGCTCTCGTTTTCAAAATTGAAATTTGAATCAGGTTCTGATTCAAGTTTAGCATGAATTCCATTAAAGTAAACAGACGAAATATTGATATCAGGATTAGTTGTAATCGTAAGTTGATCTCCAGTACAAACGGTAGTATCGTTCAAGGAATTGACCGGCATAGTTTGAGGTAGACTTGTAACATGAATACAATTGGAAGGAATGACACAGCCGTTTGCAGAAATCATTGCGAAATAACCTCCATTGAATGAAGGGTAAAATGTCTTGTCAGTTGCAGCGGTAATTGGCTCTTCTGTGTCGCAGTCGTACCATTGGTAATTTACTCCCTGAACATTGGCTGTAAGTGCAGCACCATCAAAAGTGATGGAAGCATCATATGCTGGAGCAGTTCCAACCTCAATTGAATCCCTAAAACTATGTCCTTGAGCATCGGTTACTTCTACCCAATACTCACGAGTCGTAAAAGGGAAGATAGTAAGCTCAGGGTCGGTACTTCCGTTGAACCAATTGTAAGAGAATGGTTCACCGCCGAACGGAACATCCGAATTTCTCGCTGCTCCATCTAATAGTTCACCATTAATTTTATTTGGACCAAAATCTAAAATTTCATTTCCAGAAGTCTCATCTATTCTCCAATATCCACAAATTTGGCTATCCTCGGTAACTTTAGATGGAGAGGAATAGGAACTTGCCCCTATTTCGTCATCGCTCAAAGCCTTACGAATCACAAATATATTGTCAATGTATCCTTTGAAAAAACCAATATGAGAACTTCCCCCATTGTCGCCTTTAAATTGAGCACCAACGGTCAATGGTGCAATTTCCTGCTGGTACAAATTTCCATCCCAAGGGGTTGACCCGACAAGAATTCCATCTACGTAAAATCTAATTTCTTGAGTACTGGTATCACCAATTCCAGTGTACTGATGCCATTCGTTTGTAGCCACAGCAGTCGCACTCTGTACCTCAACATACCAAGGGGCACTGATTTGGTTTCTTACCGTGAAGGTTGGTTTTCCATCTTCCAAACGGATGTTGTATGTACCGTAAATTGCATACTCGGATGACTTTTTGCTAACGATATCTCGCCTGCCGGAGATAGACTGTGCATTTGCCCAAGCTGAAATCGTAAAACTTCCATCACTAAAATTCAGTGCGGAAGAAGTGTCCGTTTCAATATAATCGTTAATACCATCTAAGTAAACGGAAGATTCATTTACATCTACTTGAGGCCCAAACCGAAAACCATCTTGATGACAGATTGTTGTATCAGCAAAAGATTGTTTTGGCAGTATTTGACCAAAAGATGCAGTGATGCATAGCAAAACCACAAGGAAGGGGAGGATACGTTTCATAGTTTAAACATTTTGTACAATAGCTTTCCGGCGTTCCAGAAGCTATATTAAAGGGTTTAATAAACAATGAGTTTGATAGTTGTTTAGGTGGGTAGTAACGGTGTGGACCAACTAACAAAATTCATTTACTCATAACGGAGGAGGTATGTATTAGATTTGGATAACTTCCTAACGGAATTAGAATATTTCCAATTGATTCCTGAATATTTTAAAATAAGCATTAGTTAAACGGCTTAAATTGGATCTTCTCATACAAGACATTTCTTAACCCAATTTGAACCCTTACATTTACCGATCAGGAAATATGAGGTTATTTGTAATTCTTTCGCGGGTCCCGTATCCTTTGGATAAGGGAGATAAGTTACGTGCTTATCACCTTATCAAGGAATTGTCTAATCATCACGAGGTAATGGTGTGCGCCCTGAATGATGGGAGTAAGCCAACAATGGAGTTTGGTGAGTTATCTGCGTTAGGAGTTAAAGTTGAAGTAATTCAATTGAACAGGTTGGCAATTGGACTACACCTACTGGCGGGACTATTTTCATCTAAGCCATTTCAGGTAAAGTATTTTTATCAATATGGCGCACATAAAAAGGTTAGGAAGTTGATCGATAAATTTAAACCTGACCATATTTATGCACAGCTAGTTAGAACAGCAGAGTATGTTAAAAATGAACATCTAATTCCGAAGACCTTAGATTACATGGATGCGTTTTCGGCCGGTGTTGAACGACGGATATCAAACGCTTCTTTTTTTAAAAGGCCATTCTTTATTAGTGAGTACAAGAGGTTGTTGAATTACGAAAATCTAATTTTCGATTATTTTGAGCACCATTCTATTATTTCTAATCAGGACCAAGTGTTGATACGCCATCAAGACCATAGAAAAATCAAAGTGGTATCTAACGGTGTGAACACGGATTATTTTCAAGCGACAGGGCAGAAACAAGTGAAATTTGATTTGGTATTCACTGGTAATATGAGTTATCCTCCAAATGTGGCTTGTGCGAATTATCTTGTTAATCAGGTTCTTCCTTTGGTTTGGGAGAAAAAACCTAACATTACCATTCAGATTGCGGGATCGTCTCCGGATAAAACAGTTCAGGAGTTAGCAAGTGATCGGGTGCACATCTCTGGATGGTTAGATGACATTCGAGACGCGTACGCTACTGCGAAAATATTTGTGGCGCCAATGCAAATTGGCACGGGATTGCAAAATAAATTACTGGAAGCCATGGCGATGCGTTTGCCTTGTGTCACGTCTACCCTTGCTAATAATGCGCTCGGGGCAACGCCAGGAAATGAGGTGCTTGTGGGGGATTCTGCCGATGAAATTGCCAGTCATATCCTTAATCTAATCGAAAACAAGTCGATAAGGGAGTTAATAGGAAGAGCAGGTTATCAATATGTTACTATAAATTTTAGTTGGAAATCCGCATCGGATAAGCTGAACCAGTTTTTTGAAACGAGGAGCAAATAAAGTGCTTGTTTGTATTGGTCCTCTCTGAATTACAATAGGGCGTGAAATAATTCTTCCATATCATACAATATGTGATCCAGAGAAACCTCGCGATAAGCTTTTTTAGGTTTAAAATTCGAATATTGAATCGTAATTTCTTCGACTTTGGAGGCTCTCATTTTCATGCGTAATCCAAATTGGTTGAGTTCGTAAGCGAGTAAAACCCCAGGTATTTCTTTGTATTGATTACACCAATTAGGTTCCTTAATTGCAATTCTATCCGTATAGTAAAGATCTACTTTAACGCCTTCGGAACCCCAGTCTTTAAAATAGGCGATGGCTTTTTTACATTTAATTCCTGCCACGGTATCCAATTCTTCGGTAAAAGTAATTTCCGGTGAAGGATAGTTTTCCAACATTAAGTTGGTCTTAGAAGAATCTATTTCAGAGTAAATCCTTTTCAGAGTGAGTTCAAGGGTCATTACTAATGTTCTAGAGTTGCAATCAGCGATCATTTCACTTGAAAACCATCCTCGTTTTAGCACCTTGTTTTTATATTTGTTCGCCTTAAACGTGAACTCAAGTTCATCGGGTAATATGGCTAACATCATATCATTTTTAAACTTGGGGTAGGTTACCTGATAAGTGATTTTACCTTCAGAAATTTCTTCACCAAGCCCAGAACATCCCTGTAATAAAATGGATATCAGAGGGATGAATATCCAGCAGCAGAAAGGAATCGATCTACTTTTATTTAACGACAAATAAACAGTAATTAAATTCCATCAAATATATTGTTTTTTGCTTCTAAACATAGGTTAAATGCAAATTCTGATGATGAGAAGTAAACTAATTGTTTGTTAGTTGCTGGTTTTATTTATAAAATCGCGGATGCTACAAATGTAAATTTTTGGAAAATTAAGTCTTTATAGTGCCACGTTGCAGGATACAGAATGTTTGATGGACGCGATGGAACTTTTAAAGTTGAAGACTTTTAACATAATAGATCATGGGCAAAGAGTTGAATCTTATAATAAATATGTCTGAACTTGGAGCGGGTACTCGAGGAGCTTCCATGGGGTATGGTGCTCTGCAAGTGGCAGCAAGAAATGCAAAGAGTGAATTCTTTTCAAAGTATTCAGTTCATGAATTAGCTACAGATAACCATTTGCTTGATCAAAGAACAAGATACGGCAATGCCAAATATGTAGATGGAATTGCAAGAGTTTTTAAGCGAGTTGCTGAACAGGTGAAAGATACTTTAGATAATAATTCGTTTCCTGTTGTAATAGCTGGCGATCATGCTAGTGCAGGAGGGACAATTGCTGGTTTGAAGCAAAGTTATCCTAACAAGAGAATTGGTGTGGTTTGGATTGATGCGCATGCGGATTTACATTCTCCATTTACCTCCGTTTCAGGAAACGTTCATGGTATGCCTCTCGCTACCGTTTTAGGATTAGATCACAAAGAATTGGCACTGCACGATGTTGAACCACAGGAGTACGAGTTTTGGTCTGAATTAAAAAATGCAGCCGGGGTTTCACCGATGATCAAGTATCAAGATTTGGTGTTTGTTGGGGTTCGGGATACAGAGGTTCAGGAAGACGACATTATCGCCAAGTATGGTATCGAGTCAATTTTGGTGGATCAGGTTAGGAATAAAGGTGCTTTGGTCATTGCCGATCATATATTGAAACATTTGCAAGAGTGTGATTTGATTTATGTTTCCTTTGATGTTGATAGCATGGATTGTGAAGAAGTTTCCAGAGGAACGGGAACTCCTGTTGAGAATGGATTGACGGAAGAAGAATGTACTACTTTGCTTGATAAATTGGTTCAAGATCCTAAGGTGTGTTGTTTGGAAATGGTTGAAATCAATCCTTGTTTGGACAATAAATCTAACGTCATGGCTGAGACCGCATTTAGAATTTTAGAGTCAGCAATACAAAATATTCATAAACAGTTTTAATGGAATTAACAGAGCTATTAGGGAGTGAGGTAAAGTTAGTTTTGAAGGAGTTATTGAACATTTCTCCGGCGGAAGTTCAATTGCAAAAGACTAAGCCTGAGTTTGAGGGAGATTGGACATTGGTTGTGTTTCCATATGTTAAATTGGCTAAAAAGTCTCCGGAAGAAACTGGGAACTTAATTGGTGAGAAATTGCTCAATAGTTCTGATTTGGTAAGGAGCTTTAATGTAATCAAAGGGTTTCTTAATTTGGAAATAGAGCATGCTTCCTGGATTCAAGAACTAAACCGGATTAACGCAATCAAAAATTTTGGATGCGCTACTTCGCCATCAGGCAAAACATTTATGGTCGAATACGCATCGCCCAACACAAATAAACCGCTGCATTTAGGTCACCTTCGGAATATTTTTCTGGGGTTCTCGGTTAGTCAAATTTTAAAGGCCAATGGACATGAGGTGTTAAAGACCCAAATTATCAATGATCGAGGCATTCATATTTGTAAATCTATGGTTGCTTGGAAGAGGTTCGGAAATGGGGAAAATCCGCAAAGTTCTAATACTAAGGGAGACCATTTGGTAGGTAAATACTACGTGCGTTTTGATCAAGAGTACAAAAAAGAAATTGCCGAAATCGTAGCATCTGGAAAGTCTGAAGACGATGCTAAAAATGAGGCTCCAATTTTTGTTGAAGCCCAAGCAATGCTTCAGAAGTGGGAAGCAGGAGATGATGAAGTAGTTAAGCTTTGGAAAACCATGAACGAATGGGTTTATGCGGGGTTCGATAAGACTTACAAAAAGATGGGAGTTGATTTTGACAGCGTTTATTATGAGTCGGACACCTATATTCTGGGCAAACAAGTCGTTGAAGAAGGGTTGAACGCCGGCCATTTTTATCAGAAAGATGACGGGTCAATTTGGACAGATTTGACCAAATACAAAATGGATGATAAGTTGCTTTTACGCGCTGACGGAACTTCTGTATACATTACTCAAGATATTGGAACCGCTATCGAGCGAACTAAGAATCACCCAGAATTAAGTAGTTTAATTTATACCGTTGGAAATGAGCAAAACCACCATTTTAAGGTGCTGTTTAGTATTTTGGATAAGTTAGGATATGATTGGGCTTCGGAATGTTATCATCTGTCGTATGGAATGGTTGATTTGCCATCAGGCCGTATGAAATCGAGGGAAGGAACAGTGGTAGATGCGGACGATATTATGGATTCTATTGTCGCTGACGCAAAGTCTTCCACTCAAGAAAGAGGGCATATTAAGGGAATGAGCGACCAACAGAAAAATGAACTATTCGATCAAATTGGACTTGGAGCTCTGAAGTATTATTTATTGAAAGTTGACCCGAAGAAAAATATGCTTTTCAATCCAGAGGAGTCAATTGATTTAAATGGAAATACAGGACCTTTTGTCCAATACTGTTATGCTCGAACAAGATCAATTTTAGCCAAATCTGAAATGAATACGGATGTGAAGATTTCGGATGATTATGTGTTGAATGACAGTGAAATGTCTGTATTAAAGCTATTGCTTCAATTTTCCTGTGTGGTCCAGGAAGCGGGCAATAATTACAGCCCTGCCATAATTTGTAATTATATCTATGATCTTGCTCGATCTTACAATTCGTTCTTTCAGTTTAATCCTATTCTTAAACAGGTTGATGAAGAAACAAAAAAATTCAGAGTAATTTTGACCAAGCAGGTAGGGGATGCACTTCAGCTAGGCGCTGGCCTGCTTGGGGTAGTCTTGCCTAACCGAATGTAGGATGGCGGGAGAAATTTGCTCCCGGTGCTTCATAACAAAATTGACTCCCATTTCCACGCCAAGTCGGTAGTCGTTATCTAAGTCTTGAACAGAGGCTGAATATGCTCCTGATTTGATGATTTCTGGCGGGGCAATTTTAAAAACCTCAACGTCACAGTGTTCAGAATTAAGGAATTCTATCACATTATTATAGTTAATGTGGTCGTCTGAAAATCGTTTGCTTAAAGCGTCATTATTCATATGCCATAGACTACCAAACAAATTGAGATAGGTCCAGCTTAACCTATGATCTTCCGGCAAAGTCATGATTACAACTATTTTTTTCACGTTGTTTTCAATTGCCCTCTTAACGGGTATTGGATCACTCCAACCACCGTCCATTAATTTGCGATCACCAACCTGACAAAATCCTCTAGTTAAAAATGGCAAAGTAGCTGATGCTTTTAGGCATTGCAACCAGTTGTTAGGATTGGGTTGTAAATAAACTGAGTCGCCACTTTCCAAATCAGTAGCCACAATTTCGACCGTTTTTTCTGATGTTGTATTTTTAAGATTATCCAAGTTTAAGGGAAAGTGCTTAGTCGTATATTCTTCCAGATAGGAAAGGTTGAGATACCCTTCTTCGAATAGCAAATTTCTTATTCCTAAGAATTTATCATCCTGAGAAAGCTGTCTAATTACCTTAAATGTGTCGCGATATTGGCCGCTCAAATAGTAAGAAAGACACATGGCACCTCCAGAAACACCGCAGTAATAGTTGAAGGGGTTGAAGTCCATCGCTATAAAAGCATCGAGCACACCTGCAGTAAATATGGAACGCAATGATCCACCTTGGATCACTAGGCCAATGTTGTCTTTGTGCATAGCCAAGTTTTGAATTAATAAAATATGGTAAGAAGCCTGAAGCTGTAATTAGACTACGCGATTATTAGCGAAATAGTTACTTATATAGGATAAAACGATTAAAAATACATGTCGAATTATCGTGTCGAGACAAAATCTACAGAATAAAACGCTAAATTTCGTAAAGCAAATGAACGTTGATTGACTATGAATTTTGAAACTGAGCTGTGTAATTTCTTTAAGGTCCATGATCCTGGAAGAATTCGTTTGTCTCGCAGAATTGCGAGTACTTTCCGAAACAATAGAAATGAAGTTATGCACCATTTGAAAAAGATATATGGACCAGGTGGTGTGGAAAGCTTAGCGGCTAAGGTTAAAAACAAGAATATAATCAGTCTGATGATGCAGAGGATGAGCATTGAGTTTTTTTAGCTGCGGTTCCAAATTTGTAGTCAATTGTATCCGGTAGATTAAATTTTAATGCTAGTCATTTCATAGTTTTGTGAAATAGCTAAAGGGTGTTTCGTGCAATTTGTTCCTAGAGATAGTATTTATGGCTAAAAGAAAAAAAGACCGTGTTGATGTGGTGTATTCAACCAATCCAGATTATAATTATGATTATAAACCTGACCAAGAGCTTGATACCTTAGAACCTAGTGATCAAAAATTACGTGTTTTTGTGGATCGAAAACATCGAAATGGTAAGGTTGTAACGGTAGTGCAGAATTTCATTGGCACCGAGGATGATTTGAAAAGTTTGGCAAAACTGTTAAAGATTAAATGTGGCGTTGGTGGTGCCGCCAAGGAAGGAGAAATTCTAATTCAAGGAGATCTTTCAAGCAAAATATTGGAAATACTTCGCGCTGAAAATTATGGTTGTAGGAAGGGATAGGCTTGTTTTCCAATAGTTTTTTACCCTGTGTTTTACTTTGATTTGAGCTTTCTAAAAAAATAAAATTATGGGAAAATTTCTCGTTTTATACTACGCACCTGCAGAGGCAATGCAAAGCATGGCGACATCTACTCCAGAACAAAAAGAGGCTGGCATGGCAGCTTGGATGGAATGGAAGGAGAAAGCTGGGGGTGCAGTACTTGATTTTGGTTCACCGTTTATGCCTGGTGAAATTTGTGGAGCGGATGGTAGTTTTAGTCCAGCACACAACGAAATTACAGGATATTCTATTATGCAAGCAAATTCATCTGATGAGTTGAAAAACAAATTAAAAGACCATCCTCATTTGGTTTGGTGGGAAGGTTGCAAGATTGAAATTAAGCCTTGCTTTGCGATGGCCAAAGCTTAGAACTTGTCAATAGTACAACCAACAGTTTATGCTCAAATATATACCGGAAGATAGTCTAGAATAAAAGTAGAGCGTAAGAACAATTAGAGTACTATATTTGCAACAAAATTAGTGTTTGACCACATTGTAAAATTTTTATTTTGTGATGTGGTCAAATTGAAGAGTTGAATTAAAGAAGAGCAGGTAGAACTCATTCGAAAAAGGGGGGGGTAGAAAGGGTTTGAGGCAGTTTAAAATGGGTTTAATGGATCCTACAGTTTTTCCGGTTATCGCTCGGCAAGTATTTTTTAGATTACTGCCAATCCAATGTATCATGCTGGTGGGCCTAAATTTAGGTTTACAAGCCCAAAATTCATTACTTCCAAATCAGCCTGTAATTGACAGTATTCGGAATCAAATTCTAGTGAGTACCGACGATTCTACAAAGTTCGACTGCATGATGAAGCTATGCGATATATATAGTTCTGGTCAGTTGGACAGTGCAATGGCGGTAGCTAGGTCAAGTTTAAAGTTGGCTGTGGCCGCAGATGACAATTGGATGCTGGGACAGGTTTATAGCCAATTTGGTTTCTTATTCGATGAAATTGCTAGAGTCGATAGTTCGTTGCACTACAATCTGGCCGCCAACAAAATATGGCGTGAACAGAATGATTCTACTCAGCTAATGGGAAGTTTATACAATCTGGCGACTAGCTATTATAATAATGGACTTATTCAGGAGGGAGATAATGCGCTCGACGAAGTTATTTTACTAGCCACAGCCCTTAAAGATTCGGTATTTTTGGCTAGTACTCATAATGTTAAAGGGGTAATTTTGATTGATCTTGGTAAAATCGAAGAGGCTATTGCTGAATTGAAAATATCAAGCTCTTGGTCGGAAAAGTGCAATGATGTTCAACAACAATCGTACACCTTATTTAGTTTGGCTGCTATTTACAATAAACATGGGGACAAGGAAGCGTCGAGATATCATGTTGATAGAGCGCTTGATTTGGCTCGGAAAACAAAATTTCTAGCTATTCAAAGTTGGTGTTATGAGTTGATGGCGGACCATGCTCTGTCTAGCAATGAATTACTTTGCTTAAAATATATTGATTCGGCAATAGCGCTTACTAGGACGAATGGCATGTTAAGGGAACTGACTTCGGCGTATACGAAGAAAGGTGATATTCTTATAAAGTTGAAAAGGTGGACCGAAGTAGGCAAGTATGGAAGAAAACTAATCAATATTGGAACCGACCTGCAGAATTTTACTGTAAAAACGAATGGATACATTTTATTAGGTCGATTCAATTTGAGTCAGAAGCAACTGAGGGAGGCCGAAGAAAATGCTAAACTGGCAAAATCTCTTGCTGAAAGGCACTATACCTTGCACACTAAGATTGGTGCAGAGCGATTGATTTTCGAAATTTACAAGGCCAAAGGGCAATGGAGAAAGGCGTTGGAATCCTTTGAATATTTATCTGGTCTTAGGTCTGAATTGTCTAATGAGGACAATAGGGTAGCGGCAATTCAATCCAGTCTAGAGAGAGCTTATGAACACAGCAAGATTCAAGACTCATTGTACTTTCGAAATCAACAAATGTTAGAACATGCGCGTAATGAATCTCACGCGCGAAATCTTAAGTTAAAAAATTTAAAGATGGATGCCGTAATTGCCAAACAACAGTCGGAAAGAACATTGTGGTTGACCGGCATCGGCGTAATTTCTTTTTTGGGATTGCTAATTTATTTCGTGTTTCGAGAAATTAAGAAAATCAATGGGAGATTGCATTCTACTAACGGGGAATTGGCAAAAAGCAATAAGGAAATAAATGAACAACGTTTGTATTTGGAACGTAAGAATACGCAGATCACAGATTCTATTAATTATGCAAGACGCATTCAAAACGCAATTTTACCTTCTGATGCAAAGCGAAACAAAATCTTAGGAAGGTCATTTTTGTTGTACGAACCTAAGGAGGCTTTAGCTGGAGATTTTTATTGGGTGCAACAGGTGGATGATTTGGTTATGTTCGCTGTGGCTGATTGTACTGGTCATGGAGTTCCTGGAGCTATGGTTAGCGTTATGTGCAATAGTGCTCTGGATCGAAGTATTCGTGAATTTAATTTGCGAAATCCATCGGATATACTGAATAAAACAAGGTCCTTGCTGTTAAAAGAATTGGATAATGGAGACAACCAGGTTAACGATGGAATGGATATCGCACTTGGGGTTTTGCAGGGTAATCATTTAACCTTTTCTGGAGCGAACAATCCTTTATGGATAATCCGTAACAAGGAGTTGATTGAGTTAAAAGGGGATAAGCAACCAATAGGTGTATATCACGCAATGAAACCGTTTACAGAGCAGACTTTTGAATTGGAACCAGGAGATTTATTGTACATGTTTTCTGATGGATTTGCTGATCAATTTGGATGGCAGCGGGGCAAAAAGTTCAGTGTGAAGCGAATGAAACAGCTTTTTCTATCTGCAAGTGGGCTTCCTATTACCGAGCAGAGAAAAAGGTTAAAGGAGGAATTTAATTCCTGGATGGGATCACTTGAACAACTTGATGATGTGTGCGTTCTCGGACTAGAGGTGTAGGAATAAAAAGGGGGGCTCCTACTCAGATGCTCCCCGAAATAAAGTCTGACTTATTTAGTCGCTCCTTAAAAACTAGTTTTAAGCCCTTATTTGACCTAATAGAGGGCCAAATAGATTTTGGAGGTGTTGTAAGATTCTTGGGTTGGTTTTGGTTTTGAAGTCAATTAATACCCAAACACGGGTGTCGTTTTTGAGTTTTATCATCATTTTCTTCAAATTCCATCCAGCAGCAGCTAAAAATGCATTGATTTGTGGTGACTCTGGAGCTTTGAGATAATTTTGAGTCATTCGAAAATCTGTTTTGAGGGTCCGGTCACTGGTTCAATGGTTGACTCAGTAAAGGTTCTAATGGTTTTGCTGTCATGAGGATTTTCCTGAAAGCTCTTAATAGCTGTAATAATGAGTGACTTGGAAGTAGTTATGAGTCCAATTTTATTTCCAAATTCATAGGATTTGTGCGCTTTGCCTTTGGCAATACAACTCGTAAATGGTTTATGCAGACTGTAAATCTTATTTTTATCGCTTCGCTTTTGGGTTAAAACTTGTTGGAACAA
>JAHDGY010000003.1 GCA_020631555.1 Flavobacteriales bacterium
ACGGCCTTTTTTAGTATGTCCCGTTCCAGTTCAGCATCCGCTAATTTCTTGCGCAGCTGCTTTAATTCCATTTGTTCTTTGCTCAGTTGAGCGTTGCCCTTACCGCTAAATGAGATTTGCTTGAAAGCTCTTTGCGCCAACGATAAATCAAGTCGGCTTTAATCCCCAGTTCTTCCGCAATTTCTCGTGCATTACCCCGAACATTGCTTAATTCAACAGCTTTCAATTTGAACTCCTTGCTGTAATAACGTTTTCCTGTCCCCATCAATTAAACATATTAATTCATGCTTAACTATATTGTCCAGATAAAGGTAGAAGGTCCAGAAAGCAGTTAAAAAGTCAAACTAAACAGTTTCCAAAACCTCAATCTGAATTATCCAAAGGTCTCTTTATGAATGTTTGCAGGCATTCATTATCTCTAAAATTGCTTCTAGTGAAAGGTGCTTTTGAGCCACAAAATTCAGAGTGCAATTCCTTCCAGCATGATGCTTGGCTAGATATTCCTGTTCCCACTGACCAGGAGTGGGGATAAGTAGTGTTTTAACGCCCAAAACAGTAAAATCCATAATGGTAGAATACCCAGCTCTTCCGATAACCAAATTCGCGGAAACTAATTGCTTTAGTAATTGTTCGTCATTTAAATGGTTATAAACTGTAAGATTTTTACAAGATCTCATTTGATTCTCGTCCAATGTCTTTTCTGGAATCCCTCGAACCAAAACTTTGTCCATATTAGCGGGCAATATATCAAGCAGATTGATTTCAAAAATTGTTCGTTGAGGCTCTGGGCCTGAAATTAAGATTAAAATTCTTGTCGGCTTACCAAGACCTCCAGAACCTCTTGAATCAGAAAATCTAGAAAGCGGTCCAAGGTATTTTACAGGCACTCTTATCAACTTATGTGAGCAGCTAAGTTTGCCTGCCAGTGCACGATTTGAATCCTCAAAATCTGGCACCCAACATTCTGAGAACTTGTTAACCAACCAAGAGTTGACAATGGTTCCCATCCATCTGACCACTGCTGGACCAGGTAGACGAAGCTGATGACAAACAATAACTGATCTAACACCTTTCAGCTTTAGACCATACCTGTTATCGGAAACGATCAGATCAAATCCAATTTTATTCTGCATTTTCCTAAGCCATCTGTACTCTCTATTTATTGCCCGAAACACAGAATGGGATTGCCGAAACAGGTACCAAGCCTGGAAATATGAAGAATGATACCGAACATTATACCCGACTAATTGAAGAAACGGCAAATGACCAAATTCATCTTCATAAAACACCTTCTGTCTGTTATTTCCGGCTAAATAAACATTATGTGTCTGAGTCAATTCCCTAATAATAGGAACACACCTGGACGTATGGCCTAACCCCCAATCTAAGGGAGCAACTAATGCCTTGGGCCTATGATTCACACAGTAATTTCTAGAGTCGCACTTTCACAAAGGAATTTTCGATCTATCTTTTTAAACAACCCCTGTAGCACCTTACCTGGTCCAACTTCTGTTACACTATCAGCTCCATCGGAAATCATATTTTGCATAGAGTTTGTCCACCTTACCGGTGCAGTTAACTGAGCAACAAGATTTTTTCGAATCTCATCGCAATCTATAGAAGGTTTAGCAGTAACATTTTGGTAAACTGGGCATTGAGCATTTCTAAAAACAGTATTATTAATTGCTTTTTCTAACTCCTCTTTTGCGGGGTCCATTAACGGTGAATGAAATGCACCTCCTACTTTAAGTATCATTGCTTTTTTTGCTCCTTGTTCTAATAATGCTACACAAGCTGATTCGACCGCATTAATATCACCTGAAATCACCAATTGCCCTGGGCAGTTGTAATTGGCAGGAACCACTATTCCATCAACACTCTCACAGACTTGCTCCACAACTTCATCTTCCAACCCAATCACTGCAGCCATCATTGAAGAATTAAGTTCACAAGCTTTTTGCATCGCCGTAGCTCTTTTGGCGACGAGTTCTAAGCCATCTTCGAAAGTTAAGGCCCCTGTAGAAACAAGGGCTGAAAATTCACCTAGCGAATGGCCAGCAACCATATCTGGCTGAAAAGAGTCTCCCAAAACCTTTGCTAATATTACCGAATGCAAAAATATTGCAGGTTGAGTAACTTTAGTTTGCTGCAAATCTTCCGGTACACCTTCAAACATTAAGTCTGTTATTCTGAATCCCAGCTGCTCATTAGCATTTTCGAAAAGTCCTTTAGCCAAGTCACTTTCATCATAAAGATTCTTACCCATTCCAACAAACTGAGCGCCTTGCCCAGGAAAAACATATGCTTTCATAAATTATTATTTGATTACGTCCTTATTGATAGACGTTGCATAATTGAATTTTCTAAAATTAGGCTTTGAACAAGCCATGTAGTTCCGCATCGATAGAACCGATAATTTTACCCAAATCTTCCTGACTGTCTCTAAAATTATTCGTATCCACATCAATCACCAAACACCTTCCCTTGTCATAAGTGGAGATCCAGGCTTCGTACCTTTCATTGAGTCTCTTAAGGTAATCTATTCGAATGCTTTCTTCGTATTCTCTACCCCTTTCTGAAATATGATTTACCAGAGTAGGAACGGACGCGCGCAAATAAATCAGCAAATCGGGAGCAGCAATAAAGGATTCCAGCAAGTTGAAAAGTGAAAAGTAATTCTCAAAGTCTCTTGTTGTCATTAAACCCATTGAATGCAAATTCGGAGCAAAGATGAAAGCATCTTCGTATATGGTACGATCCTGCACAATAGTCCGGTTGGTCTCCTTAATCTCTTGAATTTGCGTGAATCGACTATTCAGATAATAAATTTGCAAATTAAAGGACCAACGCTGCATGTCGTCATAAAAGTCCAAGAGGTATGGATTCTGTTCAATGTCCTCGAAGTTAGAATCCCAATCATAGTGCTTTGCCAACAATTTGGTCAAAGTTGTTTTCCCGGAACCTATATTTCCTGCAATGGCTACATGCATAAGGGTGTAATTTTCGAAGCAGCTAAATTAAAAATTTTAGGGCATCAACAGACGCTTGTTACTAATTTTAACCTACCTGATACAAATGCAGTTATTTACCACTTAAGGCCAACCTACTTCTCAATCACTTGACGATTCAAACGACCACTTTCCAACTTCCAAATAGTGGACTTGGTAACCTTTACCTGTGAACATGATTCTGGATACTCAGAAACCAACCTTGAGGCAAAGGTTTTAAAATTATAAACAAACAATTGTCCTTCTTTATAATAGTACAGATTCTCCCCAACGCAACTAAAATTTGCAGCATTCTTAGCTTTCGCAATGGTCATGACATGCGAACCGAAAATATCAAAAACAATTATTCCATTTGCCGGATCAAGTAAAAACACCTTGTTTTGGTTTTCAGACATATGGATTGGCTGTAAATCGTCTAAACCCAATATTTCTGACAAGTTTCCGGTACCAATTATTCGATTAAGTTGTGGACCCAAACGAAGCAACTGAAGGGATGCCTGATCAAACATCCAAATATTGTTATTGAGGTAAGAAGCACAAACCAGTGAAACTTGATCCAATCCAATATCCGCCAGATTTATTCTACTGGCGGGTTGTTCACTAATTGTGTTGTCGAGAATCAAAGCCACTGACTGACTTTGATAAAATAAAATTGGTCGCATTGCCATGGTAACATCCAGTGCGGTAATGTCACCCAACAGCTTATCACTAAATCTATGAATTTCACCATTAACTCGATTTTGCTTGACTAAATCGGCCCCAGAATACACGTAGACATTTTCAAAATTATCAACGGCAAATCCTGTTATTGGCTTACCCAATTTTAAATCTAAGTGTTCCTGCGCAGCACATCCTGCAACTCCAAAAAGCGTTATGAAAAAGAAACCAAATACCTTAATCATCATACAATCCAATTAATGCCACTACAGATCATCTATTTACTCCGTTCCAAGAATTAACGCTCCAACCACACCTTCGAACGAATTTTCAATTCTACGGAATAATCGCCCAATCACCCAATCACCCAATCACCCAATTGTTGTCGGTAGCAAACAAAACAATCTCCTCAATAAGCTTACGATCATTCTGCAATCTTGGCACTTTGTGTTGTCCACCAAGTTTATCTTGCGCTGCTAACCAAGCATAAAATGTTCCAGAATTCACAACCTGGATTATCGGGTAATCCATCATAACCGCCGTCGACCGCTTTGCTTCGTAATCTGAATTCAATTCTTGCAGCGCTGCATCTAAAACACGTCCAAACTCCCTCACATCCTCAGGATTTCGACCAAACTCAATTACCCACTCATGCCCACCAGACTTACCTAAACTG
Organism: Flavobacteriales bacterium; assembly: GCA_020631555.1. Lineage (GTDB taxonomy): Bacteria > Bacteroidota > Bacteroidia > Flavobacteriales_D > Parvicellaceae > JAHDGY01. The sequence continues at coordinate 4,342 of JAHDGY010000003.1, forward strand.
GCGTAAACCGGGGCCACGGTATAATCATTTACTGTACAACCTAGTTTGGCACATGCAATTTTAACAGCCTCCTCCACATTCCACACCATCAGCTCCTCTCCAAAGCAATTGATAAAATGCTGAGTTCGGCCTACAACAACAAATCTAAATGGATCGACCTCGGTAAAACGAACTACATCACCAATACGGTATCTCCAAAGCCCCGTATTTGTAGTTATTACCATCTCATAATCAACATTTGTTTCTACGTCTTCCAGGTCTAGAACATTAGGTTCATCATCACTACAACCGGAATTAGGAATAAACTCGTAAAATATTCCATAATCCAACATTAGCAACATATCGCTGGCATCCGGACGATCTTGAATTCCAAAAAAACCTTCAGAAGCATTGTATGTTTCCACAAAATTCATTTCCGGCGAAGGCATCAACATCTCAAACTGTCTGCGATAAGGGCTGAAGTTGACACCACCATGCATGTACAATTCCAGATTGGGCCAAACCTCCAGAATATTTTTAGCACCAGTTATTTCTAACACTCTTTCAAGGAACTTTAAAGTCCAGGAAGGAACACCTGCCAAAATATACACGTCATCATGAATTGTTGTAGCTGCCATTTGTGCCAACTTTTCTTCCCAATTAGCCAATAGAGCAATCTTCTTTTTGGGTGTCCTTCGAAGCTCAGCCCACATCGGTAGGTTTTCAATAATTATAGATGATAAATCTCCAGTGTGGGCGGTTGCGTTTTGACGCACCAACTCTGAGCTTCCACCTATTATCAAATGTTTACCCTTATAAAGTTTTCTATCTGGATGACTATCGTAGTATAAAGCCAGTAAATCCTTACCGCCCTTATAATGACAATCTACAAGACACTCAGTGGTGATGGGAATATGTTTGCTTTTCCCAGTGGATGTTCCTGAACTTTTCGCAAACCAATTTACCTCGGACGGCCAAAGCAAATTTTGTTCTCCGCTCAACATTCTGTCTATATAAGGCTTTAAGTCAGGATATTTATAAAGAGGAACCCGACCCTTAAAATCGGCGACACTAGCAATAGAATCGTACTTGTAATTCTCCCCCAACTCCGTTCTTGATGCAGTACTCAATAGATTCATGAGCACCTCTTTCTGAACTTCCAACGGATATTTTTTGAACAATTCAATCTGATGAACGCGTTTCTTCATCGCCCAAGAAAAAATTGAATTGAAGGGCATAATATCAGCAGTTACGCGATATGTACTTTTTGATTTTTTATCCGAAAAAAATCAGTCCTAGGATTACAAAAATCACGATTGTTACGTAAATGTATCCAACACCTCCAGAAGTTTCATCAAAGTACTGATCCGCCATGACTATATAATTTGCGGCAAGTTAAGAAATTCTCGTGTGGCTAGTCTACTGATCTAAAAAATCTATGACCAATCGGTAAAACTCCCCGGCATTTTCAGCATGCACCCAATGCCCTGCACCGTAGACAGTCTCGACAGAAGATTGAGGAAAATACTCTTCAAGCAATGGTATATCCGAATCTAGAATATAATTAGACTTTTCGCCTCGAATAAAAAGCGTGTCTGTTTCGACAATGCTGGCATCCAAAGCCCCAAGAATCTCGGACATTTCGTTAGTCAATACCGATAAATTAATTCTCCAATCCAATCGCCCAGATTCTACCCAATACAAGTTCTTCATTATAAATTGCTGCAAAACAGGACTATTAATATAGTCTTGCAACACATCTCGAACCTGACTTCGCGAAGTCACAAAATCAAAATCTACCGCGTGCATCCCATCCAAAATCGTTTGATGATGCATTGGGTATTGCTTAACCCCCATATCCACCACAACCAATTTGTGGACATAAGCAGGCATCAATTGGGCAAACTTCATCACCGTCTTACCGCCCATGGAATGACCAACCAAATTCACACGCTTTAAACCTAAAGACTCAATTAACTCGAGTAAATCGTTCGCCATTTGCTCATACCCAAAATCTACACTGTGAGGAGACCTCCCGTGATTCCTTTGATCCAAGAGAATCACATCATACCGCTCTGCAAATTGCCGTCCTAACGTTTGCCAATTATCCGAAGATCCAAACAAGCCATGCAAGATTATTAGAGGAGTCTTCTCCTGCAGTTCTCCACCCTCAGCAACAGCTCCTAATCGTTTATAATGCAATTTCATACTAACTGGTTTTGGTTCGCAGACAATTCAAATACATTTTTACAATATTATCCAAACCATAATACAAAGCATCACTTATCAAAGCATGTCCAATTGAAACTTCCTGTAATCCTTGCACACGGCTAGCAAAAAATGCCAGATTATCGAGATTTAAGTCATGCCCAGCATTCAGTCCGATGCCAATTTTGACAGCGGTTGCCGCTGCTTCGCAATATGGTAGTACCGCAGACTCCTTATCCATCGCATACTTGGCCGCAAAACCTTCTGTATACAACTCTACTCGATCCGCACCTACTTCCAAAGCACCTTCCACCATTTCTGAGATCGGATCCACAAAAATTGAAGTTCGAATTCCCTTGTCCGCAAATTGCTTCAAAACCTCTTTCAAATAACCTGCCTTTTCAACCGTATTCCAACCATGGTCAGAAGTTAATTGACCCGTAGCGTCGGGCACCAACGTGACTTGATCTGGACAAACTTCTAGAACTAATTGAACAAATTTGTCTTCGACTGGATTACCCTCAATATTAAACTCTGTGCTGACAACCGCCTTCAAGGCACGAACATCAGAATATTTAATATGTCGCTCATCCGGTCGCGGATGCACAGTAATCCCCTGCGCTCCATAAGATTGAACATCCTCAGCAACCTGAATCAAATTAGGAATATTTCCGCCTCGAGCGTTGCGTAATGTTGCAACTTTATTTAGGTTTACGCTTAATCTTGTCATGATTTATTGGCACATAATACTAATTACAATATCATTGCAAAGACAAATAGTGGACCGCCTTGTGCTAGTGGCCAAAATTAGAAGATAATATCCGAGAATAACGCATGATTGCGATTGATTTAATTACAGACACCGTTCCACCAATAAAGGCTTCCGAGAGTGTGGAAAAGACACTTCGCTGGATGGACGAATTTAAAGTATCACATATTCCCGTCATTGAAGGCAACAATTACATCGGATTGGCATCGGATAGCATGCTATTGGATATGTCACAACCTAACTCATCGCTGAAAGAAGCGCCATTAAATCTGGTAAAGCCTTTCGTGAGAGACAATCAACATATTTATGAGGTCATGCAACTTGTCTCAACCTTGAATCTAACGGTCGTCCCGGTTCTTGACGCAGAGGACCGTTACGTGGGCCTGACAACACTTCCTCGACTGATGAATCTAATAACGAACACGGTTTCGGTAAGTGAAAAAGGAAGCACAGTGATCTTAGAATTAAATCAACACGACTATTCATTTGCCCAGATTGCACAGATAATTGAAGGCAACGACGCCAAAGTTTTAAGCATATTTACAACATCTTCTTCTGACTCTACTGAACTGGAAGTAACCATTAAAATAAACAAACAAAACATCGACGGTATTTTACAAACATTTCATCGCTACGATTACACGGTTAGAGCCTCTTATCAAGAGAGTAAAACAGAAGACGACGTACGCAACCGGTACGAGGAGCTGATGCACTATCTTAAGATGTAACTGACGGATTAATGAAGAGAAGATTAGGAGTTTATGGAAGATCAGTAGACCCGAGCAAACTTGGGCTCGTAGAAGACCTATTCGACTTGCTAATTGAAAATAGTTTTGAGCTTTGGATAAGTTCCTCATTTGCGGATTATATCGAAGACTACACCAACCGTCGATGGGAAACCAAACGATATCAAGATCTAAATAAAATACCCAAACCGGGAATAGAGATGCTAATTACAATTGGCGGAGACGGGACAATTTTGGACACACTTACATCGATTAAGGATTCAGGAATTCCAATCTTGGGGTTCAATACTGGCAGACTCGGGTTTTTAGCCAATAACTCGTACGAAGAATTACAATTAATTGCAGGCTTGATTGGACAAAAGAAATATACATTAGATAAACGTGCGTTAATTCAATTACAATCACCTTCCAATTTATTTAAAGAGTGTAATTATGCGCTGAATGAATTTACATTACACAAAAAAGACACGTCATCCATGATTTCTATAAAAGTATCTCTGGACGACCTATACATTGCAAAATACTGGGCAAACGGACTAATCGTTTCCACTCCTACTGGATCTACCGCATACTCCCTTAGTTGTGGAGGGCCAATCGTTGTTCCGCAAAGTCAAAATTTAATCATCACACCAATTTGCCCACACAATCTGAACCTAAGGCCAATAATTGTCCCTGACAACGTTACTCTATCTTTAGAAGTTGAAGGGAGAGAAAAATCCTTTATGGCTTCGTTGGACAGCAGATCGGTGACAGTCACAGCCGAGGATACAATTCGACTGAGAAAAGCAAAATTCGACCTCAATTTAGTTCAATTTGAGCATCAAAACTTTTTCACAACCATTAGAAACAAACTTCTTTGGGGGAAAGATAATCGAAACTATTAATGCTTTCATCGTTATAATTAGTGCTTTGTTCTAATAGAATATTTATTTTTGTTTGAAAATTACCATCGTATCTCATTTAGTTTATACATGAAAAAACCACATGCTTTACTATTAGCGCTGTTGTTAGCCACCACTTTTTCTTTTGGTCAAAATTGGAGAATGCTTCGACATGAGTTATCAATTGGTATTGGTCCCAGTAACTTTCTCGGCGATTTAGGAGGGAGTAAAGGAGAAGGAAGCCATGGATTACAAAGCATTAAAGATCTAAAACTCTCATCCACGCGTTTTGCAATTCAAGGATCGTACGCATTCAGGGTCGTTCCAAGATTTTCGTTGCGCGGAAACCTTAGTTACATTATGGTCAGTGCAGACGATCAGAACACAGATAATGAAGAGAGAAAAAACAGAAATCTGCATTTCCGATCTCCAATCTTGGAATTAGGATTGGTCGGAGAAGTGTATCTGTTTGGTAAACCTGGCGAACGCGTCTACAGAATGGACGGAGTGAAAGGAAAAAAATTACGAAAGCTCAATCCATACTTATTCGGAGGAATTGCTGGATTCTGGTTTAACCCAAAAGCCAAGGACAAAGACGGAAATTGGACTGCCTTGAGACCTTTACAAACGGAAGGTGTAGAATATCCTGCTATTAGTTTCGCCATTCCAATTGGAATTGGACTTAAATATGCAGTTAACACTAGATTAAGTATTGGTGCAGAACTTGGAATTAGAAAAACCTTTTCTGATTATATCGACGATGTAAGCGACAAGTACATTGATCATTCTAAATCCGACGCCACCACCCAGTATTTTGCCGATCCAAGTACGGGTGAACGTCCAAACTGGACTGTACCAGGAGCCCAAAGAGGCAGCCCTTCTGAAACCGATTCTTACCTCACCGCAATATTTTCTGTACATTACAAGTTTTTTAGGCGAAGACGCGATTTGCCAAGGCTGGCATCGTCAGTATTTAATTAATGAATCATTGTACAAGAGTTAAGATTGTTCTTACGCCATTGTTGTGTTTATACGCAACATTGACATTAGGTCAAGCAAAGAAGGGTAAAGCCGACGTTGGCATTGCGATCGGGGGAAGTTATTATGTTGGAGATCTAAGTCCTAGCTCTCATTTTAACCATATAAACTTATCAGCTGGAGGGTTTTACCGTTGGAATTTTCCTAATGAACGGGTAGCTCTAAGAATGGGCCTTTACTACGGAGTGGTTGAAGCCTATGATGCTGATTCGGATATCGCCTTCAACAAAAATCGCAATCTCCATTTCAGATCTTCTATCGTAGAATTTGGACCAATTTTAGAAATTAATTTTTTCGATTTTCGCTTAGATCAGAAATATCGCGGAAAATCACAATCGGGAAGTTTTGCCACGCCATATCTATTTTTTGGACTAACTTATTTCAAAATGAATCCGATGGCCCAGCTCAATGACGAATGGACCGAATTGCAACCATTGCAAACCGAGGGTGCCGAATACAAAAAAAATCAAATTGCCATTCCAATTGGATTTGGATTTAAGGTTAAACTAAGCAACAGATGGATCGCGGGTGTTGAATATGGCATTAGAAAAACGCACACCGATTATTTAGATGACGTTAGCACCAATTACCCAGACCCCGACAAACTAATCAGCATAGGGCAAAAACTATCCGACCCCAGTTTAGATAACCTTGATCATCAAGGACAAAAGCGTGGCGATTCTTCTAACAATGATTGGTATTCCATGTTTCATGTTACTCTTTCCTTTAAACTAGCGAAGGAAAAAGGATGTGTGAATTAGGAGTAAAATTGCCACTCGTTCATTAACTCACCTAATTAGACATTTATTTATTTCGGATACTGAAAAATTCTTAAGACATTCGCGAATTGCCAAAAAGGCAGCAGTCATGAGCGCTAAAGACGAAATAAATTTATCCAATATTCCGGAACATATTGCCATCATTATGGATGGCAACGGTAGATGGGCAAAAGAAAAAGGGGAGCATAGAATATTTGGGCACAGCAGTGGTGTTGAATCGGTTCGTGAGGCGCTCACCGCTGCATCCGAAATAGGAGTGAAATATCTAACCCTGTACGCCTTTTCTACAGAAAACTGGAGTCGCCCGCAGGAAGAAGTTAACGCTTTAATGGATTTGCTAGTTCAGACTATTGCTAATGAAATTGAATCTTTGAACGAAAACAGAGTACAACTCGGGATCATTGGAGACGTTTCCAATCTACCTGAAAGTTGTCAAAAAGCATTGCACGAAGCAATTGAAGCAACTAAGCACAACGATAGAGTCACCCTAATTTTAGCCCTTAGTTACAGCGCAAGATGGGAACTAACTAATGCAGTTAAGAAAATCTCACAAGATGTAGCCAACAAGCTCATTTCGCCTTCTGATGTGGATGAAAAACTAGTGTGTTCTTATTTAGCCACCGACGGAATTCCTGATCCGGAATTATTGATTCGAACAAGCGGTGAAAGACGTATAAGCAACTTTTTGCTTTGGCAATTGGCGTATAGTGAATTGTATTTTACCGATGTATTTTGGCCCGATTTTAGAAAGGAGAACTTTTTCGAAGCCATTTTAAATTATCAAAATAGAGAGCGTCGTTTTGGATTAGTAAGCGAACAGTTATAATTGAATGAGAAACTTAATTTACAGCTTCAGCGCGATAGCCGCAATCCTCACAACTTCAGTCAGCTTTGCTCAGGTAAAAAAAACTGGCGGAAACATTAGCTATCAGGTCCCAAGAAAATATAGAATCGCCGACATTAAGGTTACCGGAGGTAAGTTTGACGCTTCTCAGATCATAAGCGTAAGTGGTCTACGAAAGGGAACGTCTGTAAATATCCCTGGAGAAGAGGTTACCTCGGCAATTAAAAAGCTTTGGAACCAGCGCATGTTTTCAGATGTTCAAATCAAAGCTGAAAAAATCTTGGGCAACGATGTATTCCTCTTAATTGATGTAAAGGAACGCTCGAGGTTATCGGTCTTCTCCTTTGACGGCATCTCCAAATCAGACGCGGACAACATTCGTGAGGAAATTGACCTTCACAGTGGCATGATCCTTACCGAGGATCTGCTTGGCAGAGTGCAAGCTAAGGCACGAAATTATTTCGTTGCAAAAGGATATTATAAAGCTAAATGCGAAGTCATTGAAACTGTTGACACACTGGTTAACAATTCAATTAAGCTCAAATTCAAGATAAATAAGGGTAAAAAAGTCCGTGTTAAACACATCAATTTTAGCGGTAACTCAAAGTTCAGCAACAACCAGTTGAAAATGGCTCTTAAAGGGACAAAAGAGAGAGGCCTTCGAAGCTGGCTTAGTGTTTTGAAAATATTTAAATCAGCCAAATACACACTCGGTGGATTGCAAGACGACAAGAAACTTCTCATTGCTAAATATCGCAAGGCCGCGATGCGTGATGCAAAAATCGTGAGCGATTCAGTTTATTTTATCGATGATAAAAATTTGGCTGTAGATATAGTAATTGATGAGGGCAAGAAATACTACATCCGCAATATTTCTTGGGTAGGAAACGTAAAGTACCGTACAGGACTGCTCGATACAATTTTGGGTATAAAACCTGGTACGCCCTATAATCAAGAATTGCTTGATGCCAGACTTTCATTTAACATGGCAGGTACGGACGTAAGTTCGCTTTATCAAGACAACGGCTACTTGTTTTTCCAAGCCACCCCATTAGAAGTTAAAGTTGACGGTGATTCGGTGGACTTGGAGATAAGAATATATGAAGGAAAACAAGCCAGAATAGATAAGATCTCGATTGTAGGGAATACAAAAACTAACGACCATGTAATTTTGAGAGAGATTCGAACCAAACCCGGAGACTTGTTTAATCGATCTGACATTATTAGAACCCAACGAGAACTTTCCCAATTAGGATATTTTGATCCGGAAAAAATGGGAGTAAACCCGCGCCCTGACCCAGCCAGTGGTACGGTTGACGTTGAGTACGTTGTAGAAGAAAAATCATCTGATCAAGTAGAACTTACTGGCGGATATGGTCAGGGGCGTTTAATTGGCACCTTGGGACTTTCATTCAACAACTTTTCAGCAAAACGAATATTCGACAAAAAAGCTTGGACCCCGCTTCCTTCCGGCGATGGTCAAAGATTGAGTGTTAGAGCACAAACAACTGGGCGTTTTTACCAATCCTACAACTTTTCATTCACCGAACCATGGCTAGGCGGCAAAAAGCCAAGAAGCCTCTCCTTTAATACCTTTTTCACATCAATTAACAACTCCGGATTCTCCAGAAACGATGATCGAAGATCTTCAATCGATATTTATACTGTTTCTCTAGGAATTGGTAACCGACTTAAGAAACCAGATGACTATTTCAACGTGTATTTTGAAGCAAGCTACCAGTATTACGAAGTAAGAAAATACCTAAGCTTCACAATGCGCGATGGATTCGCGAACAACCTTAGCTTTAAGGCTGTGCTGTCTAGAAACTCAATTAACAAACCACTTTATCCAGAAAGTGGCTCCAATGTCCTATTATCCTTCAAGGCTACCCCTCCATTCTCCTATTTCAGTGGCATTTCCGATTATTCGGACCTTCCGGATCACGTGAAATATAAATGGCTTGAGTACAATAAAATAAAATTCACCTCTCAATGGTTTACATCATTAACACATGGTAAAAATAAGCTAGTATTGATGACTAAGGTAGGATTTGGATTCCTTAATCACTGGAACAATTCTCTGGGACCAACACCATTCGAGAGGTTCTATCTTGGTGGAAGCGGATTAACTGGGGCCATGCAATTTGACAGTAGAGAAATTATTGCACTGCGCGGGTATGATGATCAGTCAATTTCATCCCGTGTTGGAGACATGCTGATTAACAAATATACTGTTGAACTTCGTTTTCCAGTTTCATTAAATCCTGCAGCGACCATTTACGCGTTAGGCTTCGCCGAAGCAGGTAATACGTGGCAAGATTATTCAAAATACAGTCCTTTTGATATGAAGAAATCAGCTGGAGTTGGTGTTAGAATATTCCTCTCTGCTTTTGGTTTGTTTGGACTAGATTATGGATGGGGCTTCGATGGAATTAATTCAGGTCAAAAAGTACCTGGTTCCGGACAATTCCATTTTACGCTTGGCATGAATGTTGGAGAATTGTAGATTCATTGTTGATCTGCAGACGATTTTTAAAACTATTATGATTATGAAAAAGGTACTATTTGCACTATTTCTTCCGATGTTAGTCGGAGTCGTATCGGCACAAAAATTTGCTTATGTAGACACAAAGTACATTCTGTCTCAGATGAGTGAATATGAGGAAGCTCAAAAAGAACTAGACCAGATCTCCGAAAACTGGCAAAAAGAAATTGAGGCGAAGTACAAACAAATAGATAAAAAATATAAAGCTTATCAAGCCGAAGAAATTCTTCTGCCAAACGAAATAAAGCGTAAAAGAGAAGAAGAAATCGTTCAACTCGAAAAAGAAGTTAAGACATTGCAAAAAGAGAAGTTTGGCGTCAACGGTGAGTTATTTCAAAAACGAAAAGAAATAATTGAACCGATACAAGACAAGATTTATGAGGCTATTAAAAATTATGCGACAACGAAAGGATACGACATGATTTTTGACCGTTCAGGTGGACAAACAAACATAATGTATGCAAATGCCAAGCTGAACAAAAGCAATGCAATTTTAAAGAAATTAGGTATTACGCCCGGAAGCAATTAAATTTACGGGCCTTTTTAAAAATTAGTATGAATAAGAGAATTGTCAAACTTCTAATAATCACTGGAATTACAATTAGCGGTACGTTAAACGCCCAGAAATTTGCCCATGTTTACGGGGATTCTATTATGGCGAGAATACCAGCAGCTCTTGAAATGCAAGGAGAGCTACAAAGGTATGTTCAAAAGAAAGAGCAAGAGTTGGTTTCCATGCAGAAAAGTTATGAAAACGCGCTAAAAGAATACCAAAGTCTTGCTAAGGACACACCTGACGCCATTAAACTGTCAAGAGAACAGAATATTCAGGAGATGGCACAGAACATTCAAAAGTACCAGATGGATGCTGAGCAAAGAGTTCAACAGAAACAACAAGAACTTCTTGCTCCGATATATGACAGTGTACAGAAAGCTATTAAGAAAGTAGCTAAGAACAAGGGATATACCTACGTTTTTAGCGCTCAAGCTCTTCTCTATGCAGGAGGTGACAATATCACTGCACTTGTAGAACAAGAGTTGAGCAAGTAAGATATTTTATAAATGAGCCCCAGTGTTACTGGGGCTTTTTTTATGGCAAAAATTTCTACAAATTCTATAGGAATATTTGACTCTGGGATTGGAGGTCTCACCGTGGCACATGCCATAAACTCAGCCCTTCCGAACGAGTCTATTACGTATTTCGGGGATATAGCCCATTTGCCATATGGAGATAAGTCAAAAGCATCCATTCAACATTATAGTACCGCTATTGTAGACTTCTTACTAAATCTCAATTGCAAAGCTATCGTTATGGCATGTAACACAGCATCCGCTTTTGCTTTTGAGTCCGTGCGAATCAAACTGAATAATCGCATACCAATTCTTAATGTGATCGATCCAGTAGTTCAGCATATCTCCAAGAACTTCCCCCAAAACCATATTGGCGTAATTGGCACTAAAGGGACAATAAATTCAGGGATTTATAAAAAGAAACTACTCGAACAAAACTCAAATATTTCAGTTTCGGAATTAGCCACCCCCTTACTAGCACCGATGATTGACGAGGGATATGTTAACAATAATATTAGCTCTACAATAATTCAGAGGTACCTTCGGTCTGATATCCTTACAGGAATTGACAACCTAATCTTGGGATGTACTCACTACCCATTAATCAAACAGCAAATCAAAAGCTACTACCGCAATACGGTTGACGTAATTGATTCAGCAGAATTGGTCGCAGATTCATTGAACAAAACATTTAAGCAACTTGATTTACATAACCAATCGGGTGATAAACCGAATCACAAATTCTACGCTTCCGATTACACAGAGTCCTTTGAAAGAAGTTCCCAGATGTTTTTTGGTTCTGAAATAAAGCTTGTTCATCACAACCTTTGGTCCTGAATAAATTCTCCTTTCTGAATCAGATGACCTTTAACTCCATACCAACCTTTACAAATGCTTCTACTGCCTTGTCTAAATGAGAAATCTCGTGCGCAGCTGAAATTTGAGTTCTAATCCGCGCCTGCCCTTTAGCTACCACTGGGTAGAAAAAACCAATTGCATATACCCCTTCTTCCAAAAGCTTATCAGCAAACTCTTGCGATAGCGCTGCATCGTACAACATTACAGGTACAATAGGCGAATCTCCAGGCTTAATATCAAAGCCCGCTGCCAACATTTTTTCTTTGAAATACTTCGTATTCGTTTCTAATTTATCCCGTAACTCTGTAGTAGTACTCAGAATATCAAATACTTTGTTGGCCGCACCAACAATAGAAGGTGCCAAAGAATTAGAAAACAAATATGGCCTCGAACGCTGCCTTAACATTTCAATAATCTCTGCACGTCCCGTGGTATATCCACCCATAGCACCACCTAGAGCCTTACCTAGAGTTCCCGTAATGATATCAACCCTATCCATCACATCATAATACTCTGCTGTACCACGACCAGTTGCTCCAATAAATCCAGCAGCATGACACTCATCAACCATTACCAATGCATCGTAACGATCTGCCAAATCACAAATTTCATCCAACTTTGCCAAATCCCCGTCCATTGAAAAAACACCATCGGTAACAATTATTCTAAACCTTTGCGCTTGTGCGGCCTTCAATTGAGCTTCTAAATCAGCCATGTCGCTGTGGGCATATCTGTATCTTGCAGCCTTACAAAGACGCACTCCATCGATAATCGACGCATGATTTAAAGCATCACTTATGATTGCATCTTCTTTTGTAAACAATGGTTCAAACACACCTCCATTTGCGTCAAAAGCAGCCGCATACAAAATTGTATCATCTGTACGGTAAAATGTTGCGATTCGCTGCTCCAACTTCTTATGAATATCCTGCGTCCCGCAGATAAATCTAACGGACGACATTCCAAATCCATGCGAATCCAGCGCTTCCTTCGATGCCTTTACTACCTCAGGATTGGAAGAAAGCCCTAAATAGTTGTTGGCACACATGATAACGACATCCGAACCATTATCGATGGATACTTCAGCGCCCTGTGGCGAAACTATTATCCGTTCTTTTTTAAATAAACCCTCACTTTGGATTTGATCCAATTCTGACCTAAGATGCTCCTGAAGCTTGCCGTACATATCAATTTTGTTATCGATTCAAAAGTCGATAAATGTACTAAATTGATCATTGGGTGATTCAAAGATGTGAACCTAATTCACTTACCCTAAGTTAAGGTAAATCGCAAAAATTTAATCGCTCTCCCCTCTTTCAACCATTTAGCTTCGTAGTAAGTCTTTTCGTTTAAAAGTCCTCTCCAACCCTCATCAAGTTGATCCAAATACCCATTGTAAATATCGTTGGACCTCTCTTCAATTACATACCCATTAGCTTCTATTTGCTCAATAGTATAGTCGAACAATAATTCACTATCAATCTTCATGTTGATCGCCCCTCCTTCTCGCAAGAACTTTCTATAACGTGCTATAAACAAAGGGGATGTTAATCGCTTTCGTGGCTTTTTAGGTTGTGGATCAGAAAACGTCATCCACAGTTCAGCCACCTCATCTTTATCAAAAAAATGGTCGATAAAATCAATTTTGGTGCGCAGAAAACCCACATTATCCATTTGCTCCTCAACGGCAGTTTTCGCGCCTCTCCAAATCCGAGCGCCCTTTACATCTACACCAATGTAATTCACGTTCGGATTTCTTCTTGCCAACGCTAAAGTATATTCTCCCTTGCCGCAACCCAACTCCAATACTATAGGGTTACTGTTGCCAAAAAACTCGGATGCCCACCGTCCTTTAAGTGGATGTACCTCCCCAAAATTTGGAGGTTGCACAACATTGGCAAACTCCTTCATTTCCTCAAAATGTGCTAACTTGTTTTTACCCATTTATGCTTCAAGATTAAGGCAAAATTAAACCAAATAATTTGGGCATGATCAGTGGCTATAAACAAAGTGCTTTTCGTAATTAATTCGGCATTCGCTTATTTCTAGGACTCAAACTTGATAGCTTAGCACTAAACTGCTTAGTTATGTCCACATATGATGTTGCAATAGTTGGAGGAGGAATAGTAGGTGCAGCCACTTACTACAAATTACAGCAACGCTACCCCGATAAAAAACTCCTGCTGATTGAAAAGGAAAATCAACTTGCGGATCATCAAACCGGCCACAATTCAGGGGTCATTCATTCTGGACTTTACTATACTCCAGGATCATTAAAAGCCAAAAACTGCGTCGCAGGCAGACATGAACTTGTGCAATTCGCTAAAGATCATAAAATTGCCCATAACGTGTGTGGAAAAGTAGTCGTCGCAACGGACAAAAGTGAATTGCCGTTTATGAATAAAATCTTCGAAAATGGGATCGCCAATGCGATTGAAGGAATTGAAAAAATAAACGGACAACAGGTAAAAGATATCGAACCACATGTTGACTCCATTGGGGCTATTTGGGTACCTTGTACAGGCATAATTGACTTTCGCAGCGCAACGGAAAAAATGGTAGAAATTGCCCTCGGAAAACAGCCAAATTCCATACTAAAACTAGGAGAGAAAGCAATCGGATTTGAACAGTCTGAAAATTGTACTCGTATCAAAACAAACAAAGGTGATTATACTGCGGATAACGTCATATTTTGTGGGGGATTGCAAGCAGATCAGCTGGCCAAAAAGACGGGTGTTGATCTCAAGGAAAAAGTAGTTGGTTTCCGAGGCGACTATTATGATTTAACTGAAAAGGCCAAACATAAAGTCAAGAACTTGATTTATCCGGTACCCAACCCAACCTTTCCCTTTCTCGGTGTTCACTTTACAAGGATGACCAACGGAGAAATTGAATGCGGACCAAATGCCGTGTTCAGCTTTAAAAGAGAAGGTTATAAAAAGACTGATTTTAGTATTAAAGACACACTTGATGCACTCAGCTACGGAGGCACTTGGAAATTACTCCTTGGCAATTTTGGCTTTGCCGTAAATGAGTATAGACGCGCATTCTCAAAGAAATTATTTCTTAGAACCTTGCAACGAATGATACCAAGTCTAACTATGGATGACATAAAACCGGGAAGAGCCGGGGTTCGTGCTATGCTGCTCGGTACTGGAGGAGAAACGCGCGATGACTTCAGAATTGAATACGGACTCAACAGTATACATGTATTAAATGCGCCCTCACCGGCTGCAACTGCAGCGCTTGCTATTGGTAATCAAATTACGGATATGTCAGAGAAACATTTCGGCTGGAGCTAACAATGGCATGTAAAAGTTCTAAGACCATTTTTCTACACATTCTCGCTTTAACCAAAAATTCTGATCAAATTCACCATCAACTTTGACATTAGACTCAGCCCCCCTTTCTTCGATTTTTTCGCTGACGCATCAACCTTTGCTTTACCAATCTTCTTACAACATCCTTTGAACCTTGTAAAAGATTTTTCTTGGCAGCTGGGTAGTTGGTTAACAATTGCAACGCCCAATAATCTAATCTTAGCGCCAACAGCATTTCATTCTCTACCTGGATTTCACAACCCATCGCCCTCAAAATTGCATCCCCACCCCATCCCTTTGTAAGTGAACTAGATAAAACAAAACTATTAGTAGTAAGCCATAGTTCAACCACTTCCAACTTGGTGTCAACAAAATTAATTTCAGGACCCAGTCCAGAAAAATCGACCACTATGCAATGACCTTCATAATCCGCTAATTCAATTCCAAACACCAGTTGCCGACGTTTATCCTCTGGCACTATTTTGAACTTCCTTAAAATATGATCAGCAACCAAATGGTAAAGCCTCTTAAACTCGGCATAACCTATTGGCTTTTGATTTTCCTTTTGAAAAATCACATCCTCGTAATCCGATTCAATTGACCTTGTCCATTCCGTGTCGCTAGAGTGGTACTTTGAATTTTTCTGGAGCCCATAAATATCAAGAACATCTCCTGGATAAGCTTCAAGCACCTGGGTTTCGTCATTATCGTTAGTCCCAAAATTCAAATTATAATATTCGACAATTTTATTCTTGAGAAACCTAACACCATTGATCCAACGCTGGTGAGAATTTAATAACACAAAATCCGCACTACATGGAATCGAATAGGTCGGAGAAAGCGTTTTGGTGATTTTGCAGAAACGATTTACAAATTGAAGCTCTCTGTTTTTTGCAACATCCTCATCGTTATTCCAATGCGCTTTAATTCCATTCGGAAAATATCCAACAGCAGCGTATCCGCAAAGTAAATAGTCAATTCTCGGCCAGCGTTTGCGAAGCCTCTTCGTAACAAACTCTATAACCTCCGGAGAAGCACAAGGCAAGGCATCATTAACATTTACCAATACTTGTCCATCATATTCGACAATAATTGCGTTCTCTAGATGATTGGCAAAATAGGTAACCTTGACACCCTTTGGCAAATGATAGGATTTTCCATTGCGTGCCTCCGTTACATATTTAAAACCAACATTATCCACTGCTTCAGCAAGTCCTGTCATACCATTACTTGGAAAGAAGACGCGTGCTTCTTTGTTCATGTTTTCTAAGGTGGGCAAATGAAAATGATCCTCATGCCGTTGAGAAATTAAAATATAGTCTGTATTTGAGATTGTTGCAATATCCAAAGGTTTTGGAAACTGATACCACTGATTTCGAAACGCAGGACCTGATACCCATGGATCAGTGACAATACTAACGCCGCCAACCTTAATCAGAAAACAAGCATGTCCAACGTAAGTGATATTCATCTCCGACAATTTACTTACAATTAGCGAAATTGCCATAGGGAAAAATAATAATCTCGATTCCGAACAATTCCGCTAAAACATGGTATTTTTATTGCGTCTAAGGATATGGAAAGCAATTTTGTAGTTTCAGCAAGAAAGTATCGGCCTCAAACGTTTTCGGAAGTTGTTGGGCAACAATCTATTACCGAAACTTTAGAAAACTCAATTGCTAAAAATAAGCTTGCGCAAGCTTATTTGTTTTGCGGACCAAGAGGCGTTGGTAAAACATCTTGCGCTAGAATATTTGCAAAACACATTAACCGAGAAATTGAACAGGAAGATCAAGATTTCTCGTTTAACATCTTCGAATTAGATGCTGCGTCCAACAACTCGGTTGAAGATATACGCAGCATCACTGATTCGGTAAAAATTCCTCCGCAAACTGGCAAATACAAAGTTTACATTGTTGATGAGGTTCACATGTTATCTCAAGCGGCGTTTAATGCATTTTTAAAGACGTTAGAAGAGCCTCCTCCACATGCAATATTTGTACTTGCTACTACTGAAAAGCACAAGATTATTCCAACGATTCTTTCTCGTTGCCAAATCTTCGATTTCAAACGAATTGGAACACAAGACATTGTAAGCAGCCTTGAGCATATTGCGGAAAAAGAAGGTATTCAGACAGAGAAAGATGGATTACATGTAATCGCTCAAAAAGCTGATGGAGCTATGAGAGATGCCTTATCCATTTTCGACCAGTTAGTGAGTTTTACACAAGGTAACGTAAGTTATCAATCGGTTATATCTAGCCTTAACGTTCTAGACCACGAATACTATTTAAAGTTGGTAGATAACATGCTTTCAGGTGATATTCCCAGCGCACTAACTACTTATTCAGATATCTTGGAAAAAGGGTTTGACGGTCACCATTTCATTGTCGGACTGTCGCAGCATTTTCGAAATCTTCTTGTTGCTAAAGATGAGGTAACATTAAAGTTGCTAGAAGTTGGAGAAGGCGCCGTCGAACACTACAAAAATCAATGTGCAAAAACCAGTTTGCATTTTTTGATTCAAGCACTAAACATTACAGGTGATGCTGACATTCACTATAAGGCCAGTAAAAATCAAAGGCTACACGTCGAACTAGCACTTATGAAACTTTGCTCCTTAAACTCAGAGGAAGCAAAAAAAAAAATGATGAACTAGAAATCGATTTGTTGTCGGTTTCGCATTTCATAAATCCTTTTGAACCAACGATTGTCAGTGATAATTCTACTGAGCAGGTAACCTCAGTTGAACATCCTCCTGAAACTAAAGATCAGTCTAACCAAGTTACCAGACTCGAAAACCGTAACGAACAACCATTACCAACTCCTTCTGAAAAACAAATAAACGACCATTCACTGAATGCTCCAAAAGCACCACAAATTGTTGGTGTAAAGGCAGTGAACAGACCATTCAAATCGGGTCTCTCAATTACATCTATGCTTAAAGATGTTTCTCAATCTAACGCGGAAGATGATCCAGACAACCTAGAAAACAAACCAGTAGATCCATTTTCAACGGAAGATTTGTTAAGCAAATGGAACGTGCATTGCCATCGGGTGAAACTAGCTGGAAAACAAAGTTTGTACGCTACCTTAACAAAAGATAATCCTGTTTTAAACAAAGAAGATTGGACTGTATCAATAGAAATTGACAATGCAATTCAAGAACAGGACTTAATTAAAGAAAGAATCAATTTGCTGGAATTTCTTCGCCGGGAATTAAACAACTATGCCATACAACTTAATTGGACTATAGTCCAAAACAAGGAGCAAGCACATTTATATACTGACAAAGACAAATTCCTAAAACTATGTGAACAGAATCCTAGCTTATTGACATTAAAACAACGTCTAAAATTAGATATTGACTAATGCGTTGTTCGTGGTGCGGTAGTGATCCCTTGTATGTTAAATATCATGATGAAGAATGGGGTGCTCCTATTCGAAACGACGATCAAATTTTTGAATTTCTTTGTCTTGAGGCTTTTCAAGCTGGTCTGAGTTGGATCACTATTCTCCGAAAGCGAGAAAATTTCCGAAAAGCATTTGACAATTTCGATTGTCAAAAAATCGCAAATTACGATGAGGATAAAATCAAGAGATTAATGCAAGACAATGGCATTATTAGAAACAGACTAAAAATCAACGCGACGGTGAATAATGCCCAACGGTTTTTGGAAGTTCAACGAGAATTCGGTTCTTTTTCTAAATTCATTTGGACTTACGTTGACCACACTCCAATACAGAACAATTTTGAAACGACGGATCAGATACCAGCTAAAACTCCACTCTCAGAAAAAATCAGTAGTGACCTAAAAAAGAGAGGATTTAAATTTCTCGGGCCAACGGTGATTTATGCCCATATGCAAGCTTCCGGAATGGTGAATGATCATGTAACAAGCTGTTATCGCCATCAGCAACTGCTCACTTCGTTCCAACCGTAGATTTTTTGGGTACAAAAACAAGCAAGATCAATCCTAGCATAAAGAATACGGACAATGCCATTAATGAAATTCGCGTGTCATAAGAGCCCTTAATTACCCCAAATAAGACCAAACCAAGTACCATCCCTATTTTTTCGAGTGCGTCATAAAAACTAAAATATGACGCGCTATCGTTTGTTTTTGGCAGATACATCGAATATGTCGAACGTCCAACAGATTGAATCCCGCCCATAACCAATCCTACACAACCGGCAATTATATAAAATTCTGTTGGCGAGTGAACAAAATACACTGCACCACATAGAACACACCAAATAACCAATGCAACTCCCAAACTAACTTTGTTACCATACCTATCAGCAATTATGGCCATTCCCCACGCTCCAGGAATGGCTATTAGTTGAATCATTAGAATGCTAATAAGCATTCCTGATGTTTTTTGGTCGTCCGATACCCAATCGATCTCGTCTAAACCAAAAAACTGGGCTACCGCCATAACGGTTTGAACACCCATGCTAAAAGCAAAAAACGAATATAAATATTTACGGAGCCTAGGAATTCCAGCAAATTCATTCCATACCTTCTTCAATTCCAAAAAGCCCATTTTGGCGACATTCGAACTAATTTTCTTCCTTGCCTCCTTTGCTACCGGTAACTTCTTATACGCCGGATACGCAAACGCAACCCACCAAATAGCACATAAAGGAAATTCCAACGCCATCATTTGAACTTTCTCAGCTCCCGTATCCTGCATCAGGATAAGGGCAATGCACAGTACGAGCAAAATCGAAGATCCCACATACCCTAATGAAAATCCGTATGAACTAATTCTATTGTGGTCTTTTGGCTCCGCAATATCCGGAAGATACGCATTGTAAAACACCAAACTTCCCCAATAACCTATGTGCGAAATTATGATTATAAAAAGGCCCAATCCCAAGTATTCTGGGTCAAAAAACGCCATGGAAGTTACGCCGATAGCTCCTAGATAATTCAGCGCACGCATGAAAATCCTCTTGTTGCCAATATAATCGGCAATACCTGATAAAATCGGTGCAAATACAGCCACAATCAATAACGAAACCGCAAGAGCATAAGAATATATCTCTGTGGTATCAAAACTTAATCCTAAAAACTGAACAATTTTATTCGCTCCTGCGTGGGCCTCCATTTTGATGTTGTAAAACATCGGAAAAATTGCCGTGGTAATTACCAATGGGTAAACGGAATTTGCCCAATCGTACATGGCCCATGCCTTGATAACTTTTTTATCTCCCTTTGTACAAACCACAAATCAGAATAATCAAAAACAGCTACCTCTTGGTGGCTGTTCTCACGCAGCCATTTATTGCAATAACTTAAATTCTACTTTTTGATTTTTGGCCTTATCCAAATCCGATTCACCACCTGAAACACTTTCAGAATCTGGAATCCATTTCGTGGTTAACCTGTCAGCGGCAACTCCACCTTTAACCAAAAATTTCTTAACCTTATTGACCCTCTTCTCACCCATGTTCGCATACGCAGCAAATCGCCCCCCATTCTTTGCATATTCAGCTTCAACCTTATCACTATGTCCGATAAGTTCCAATTTAATCGAAGGATTTTCATTTAACAAATCAATCAAATTATTCATATCCAATAACATTGAAGCGTCTATTTGAGCTTTAAGGCGATCAAAATAAATTGTTGCATTCTTAATTTTCTCAGCGGGTGTAAACCCATCTTCACTCGTGACCTGTTTGCGATAGATTACACTCATTTTTTGCATCTCATCTTCTCCCTCCTGCATGCAATCACATTCTGACGGATCGTCTAACATAAACACTTCAACCTTGTCAATATAGTAGTAGGCAAAAGCTTTCTGTTGCCCCATTTGTCCGGCAACTTTCTTTAACTTTTGGTACTTGGTGTCTTTTGTATTATGAAAGTTTCCGATGGTTAGGTATTTTTCCTTTCCATTGGCTTTGAACACATCGCACACGGTTTCCCAGTTATAACGCTGGTTGAACATTTTATTCATTGGGTGGTAAAGTACATTTTCAAATTCTCTCTCCTTCTCAAATACAATGTTCGACTTTCCCTCTACTCCGATACCCTCCTTTGTAAGAATTGCACTTAAATTGTTGCAAGCGTACTTGGACAAATCCGCCAAACTTACATTGTACTTTACACAGTATTCAACCCCCTTCTTCAGTGGACTAATCAATTCGGTCTGCAAGTAGGTTCGTGGTTGTTTATCATTGTAACTGTACATTACCACTCCAGCATAATTTTCGCCATCCATAGCAAACTCGCGCCCGTAAGTATTATTCGGTGCAGAGCATGGTAAACCTTTCTTCGAACCAGTGAAAACATCGGCACCTTTACCTGTAGGTGAATCCCAATCAGAAGCTTGATTAATCTGCCCCATTTTTTTAACCTTACCAATAGATTCGAAACTGGGATTTTTTACAAAATTTCTTTCATCCTGTCCAAGTGAAAAAAGCGCCATCATGCATAACAGCAACAACATTCCAATTTTTTGCATACTACGTTTAATTAAATTCTTTAACCGTATCGATAAAACATTTCACTTTATCCGGTTTTATATCAGCATATACTCCGTGACCGAGATTGGCAATGTGCCTACCGCCTTTAAATCTACTAAGCATTTCCTCTGTTTCCAATTTAATCGAGGCAAAGTCCCCGTACAATATACAAGGATCTAAGTTACCTTGCAGCGTTTTGTTTGGCCCAACTATACTACGCGTCTCTGAAATATCCATATTCCAATCCATTCCAATTGTTTCACAATTCAGAAGAGCGAGCTCTTTACGTGCATAATAAGCGCCTTTAGAAAACACCGTAACAGGTACATTTTCAATCTGATCACAAATCAATTTAACATATTTCATTCCAAACTCCGAATACTGCTTCGGACCAAGGATTCCAGCCCAAGAATCAAATATTTGAACCAGATCCACCCCTGAACTGATTTGCGCTATTAAGTACTTAATGGTTGATTCGGTTATTTTTTCCAAAAGACGATGCGACAGTTCTGGTTCGGTAACCAACATTTTTCGAGCCTTAGAGAATGTCTTGGAGCCCTGACCTTCTACCATATAGCAAAATATCGTCCATGGCGCTCCAGCAAACCCAATCAATGGAACTCGATTATTCAATTCTCGCTTGGTAATCCGTATGGCCTCGAGGACATAGTTCAGATCTTCCTCTGGACTTGACACCTTAAGTTGTTCAACATCGCTAGCTGATTTTATTGTCCTTTCAAACCAAGGTCCTTTCTGCTCAATCATTTCGTACGGCAAACCCATGGCCTCAGGTACTACCAAAATATCAGAGAAGATAATCGCCGCATCAACGTCCAAAATATCAACGGGTTGCAGGGTAACTTCTGCAGCTAGAACAGGAGTCTCAACCAACTCCTTAAAACCTGATAAACGTGCTCGAATAGCTCTATACTCCGGAAGTATTCTTCCTGCCTGCCGCATCAACCAAACCGGTGTTCGTTCTGTTGGCTGTCCATTAGCCGCACGCAATAACAAATCATTTTTCAAACCCATAACTCGTGATCGATAAAAGTCGTAAGAAACTAGAATTTTGACAAAAAAAAACCACCCCGATAATCGAAGTGGTTGGACCCTATTATTAGGTCTGAATATTTAGCAAGCTATTACTCAGCTACAACTTCAAAGTTGATAGAAACTTTAACATCCTTAAACAGATCAACCTCCGCTTCGTAAGTACCTATTGTCTTAATCGTATCCGACTTCAACTTGATACTCTTTCTATCCACAGTGAAACCTTGCGCTTTCAAAGCATCGGCAATTTGGACTGTTGTAACAGATCCAAAAATCTTTTCATTCTCTCCAACTTTTGCACCAACTTTAATTGAAGCCTTTTGCAACTTATCCGCTATAGTTTGAGCATCTGATTTCTCCTTAGCTACCTTATGAGCACGTTGCTTTAAGGTTTCTGCATTCATTTTCTTAATCGAGTCAGTAGCAAGAACCGCCTTCCCTGTAGGAATCAAGAAATTTCTACCGTATCCATTCTTCACCTTAACGATTTCATCTTTTCGCCCAAGGTTTTCAATGGTTTCTTTTAACAATACATCCATGATCTTTCCTCCTTACTTTAACATATCTCCTACATACGGTAGGATGGCCAAATGTCTTGCCCGCTTAACCGCCTGACTAACTTTTCTTTGATATTTTGATGAAGTTCCAGTAAGCCTTCTAGGCAAAAGCTTTCCTTGCTCATTAACGAACTTCAATAAAAAATCCGGATCTTTATAGTCAATATACTTAATTCCAGATCTTTGGAATCTACAATACTTTTCTTTCTTAACCTCAATTTTTATTGGAGTTAAGTATCTGATTTCTGATAAATTTTCTGCCATGACTTGTGGATTTCCTTAAATTGATTAGGCTTTTGCCTTTTTTCTTCTTTTCTCAGCGAATGCAATATGGTCTTTGTCCATCTTAACAGTTAAAAAACGCATCACTCGCTCGTCTCTTTTGAACTCAACTTCCAATTTTTCGATGAAAGATCCATCAGTTTCGAATTCAAAAAGATTATAAAATCCAGTAGTCTTTTTTTGAATTGGATACGCTAATTTTTTCAAGCCCCAATCCTCTTTCTCGATCACTTTACCTCCAAATTCACCAACTAAATTGATGAACTTTGTCGCTGCTTCCTTTGCCTGAGCTTCAGACAAAACGGGAGTTAAAATGAAAACAGTCTCGTAACGATTCATATGTTTAATTCATTATTTTTATCCGATCTGAACAGAATTTGTGTTCAAAACGGCCGGCAAATATAACAACAACAATCGTCAAATCAAATAAGCTGTATCAATAAATAGCGTAGGGTTAATCTAGATTTATTCTACATTTGTCTCGTCGATCATTTAAGGAATTAAATTATTATGTCATACCTATTTACATCCGAATCCGTATCGGAAGGACACCCAGATAAAGTTGCTGATCAAATTTCAGACGCATTAATAGACAATTTTTTGGCTTTTGATCAAAACTCCAAAGTGGCATGTGAAACGCTGGTAACCACAGGACAAGTGGTTTTGGCTGGTGAAGTAAGATCCAATGTTTATTTAGATGTTCAGAACATTGCTCGAAACGTAATCGGTAAAATCGGTTATACAAAAAGTGAGTACATGTTCGATTATAACTCGTGCGGAATTCTTTCTGCAATTCACGAGCAATCAGACGACATCAACCGAGGAGTGGACAGAGAAAACAAAGAAGAGCAAGGCGCTGGTGATCAAGGAATGATGTTCGGCTACGCCACTACTGAGACTGCCAATTACATGCCTCTCGCCCTTGATTTATCGCACAAAATTTTGCAGGTTTTGGCAGAGTTAAGGAGAGAAAATAAAGAGATCAAATATTTGAGACCAGACTCAAAGTCTCAGGTAACCATAGAATATGACGACAACAACAAGCCTGTGCGGATTGATGCGATTGTGGTATCTACTCAACACGATGACTTTGGAGCCGATGAAGAAATGTTGGCCCAAATCAGGAAAGACATTGTTGAGGTTTTGGTCCCTCGTGTGAAAGCTCAGCTTCCTAAACATATTCAAGCCCTTTTTAATACCGACATTAAATACCACATTAACCCTACCGGGAAGTTTGTAATCGGTGGTCCTCACGGAGATACCGGATTGACCGGCAGAAAAATTATCGTTGACACTTATGGTGGCAAAGGAGCTCACGGTGGTGGAGCTTTTTCTGGTAAAGATCCAAGTAAAGTGGACCGCTCAGCTGCGTATGCAACACGACATATTGCTAAAAACTTAGTTGCTGCAGGCCTTTGCGAAGAAGTCTTAGTTCAAGTTTCTTACGCAATTGGAGTTGTAGAGCCTATGGGTATTTTCGTGGACACTTACGGCACTGCCAAGGTTAATTTAACGGATGGACAGATTGCTGCTAAAGTTGGTCAGATCTTCGATATGCGTCCAGCGGCTATTGAAAGCAGATTGAAACTGCGGCAACCTATGTATTCGGAAACGGCTGCTTATGGTCACATGGGAAGAACAAATGAGACTGTAAAGAAGGTTTTCGAATCTATCGATGGTAGCCAAATAGAAATTGATGTCGAGTTGTTTACTTGGGAAAAACTCGACTACGTAGAGAAAGTAAAAGCGGCCTTTAGCCTTTGATCTCTAGATAAATTATTGCATAAAAAAGCGGTGTTTCCGGATCGAAACACCGCTTTTTTTATTCATTATTTTTCGTCTTTCACGAACTCAAGTTATCGCCCGAACACAGGATCCCCTGAAGTTCTTTTATTTCCAGCCCTCCAAACATCATTAGAACTATCTATATCCGCGAGTCTACCAGAGGCATCAATTTCAATTTTCTGGATTTGTCCAAAAGGCATATCGATCGGAAGCTCATACAAAGTGTATGTCCATGGCCAATCCTTAGCTACGGCCATTTCACCCTTAAATAAATCTACTCCTTCCTTAGTCCCCCGCATAATTACCATTGGGATATTGTAAACTTTGATCTCTCCAGACATAGTTGTCACATAAATATCCAAAGGCATTGGCATTTGCCCTATTCGCCTAAGAACAACTCTACTACCCGAGCCGTTTGCCTCAACCTTTTCAATTGCATAGTCGATCGTCTTTATAGTCCCTACCCAGTTTTCAAAATACCAATCCAACTCAATACCAGACACTTTTTCCATAACACGTTTAAATCGTCGTGGGTTCGGATGCTTAAATTTCCATTCCTCAAAATATTGACGCAAACCTTTAAACAACGTTTCTTCCCCAATAACATATCCCAACTGATGTAAGAATACACAGCCTTTAGAGTATACATTAATTCCGTGCGTCGAATTTAAATTATAGTGATCCGCATGAGTAGTAAGCGGTTCAGCATAATCTTTTGGAGCTAAGTGATAATAACCACGATACGCTCCTGTATGCGGATTTACCTGCTTTTTTCCGTTCACATGGTCTTTGACAACATTCTGTCCGAAAGATGTAAACCCTTCATCCATCCAAGCATACTTGGATTCATTGGTGCCCAATACACCCTGATACCAGCTGTGCATAGCTTCATGAATGATTACACTGAGTAATCCTCCAAAACTCCCGTGAGAAGTAACTAAAGTGGCCATTGGATATTCCATTCCTCCATCCCCTCCCTGAAGAATTGAGTATTGCTTGTAAGGGTACTCTCCAAAAGTTTTATTAGCAAATTCAAAAGCCTTAACTGTTAATGGCTGAACCTTTATCCAGTTTTCTGCAAGCGTATCGGTCTGGTAAAAAAAATGAATTACCGTACCATTGGATAACTTTTGTTGATCGTGTTTGAAATCTGGATCGGCAGCCCAAGCAAAATCGTGAACTTGTGGAGCCTTAAAATGCCAGCTAAGCTTGCCATTTTTTGGAGCCTTTACTTTCTTGCTCGAATAGCCATGTCCAATTTCATCGGGGTTTTGAAGATAACCAGTACCACCGATCACATAATCTTTATCCATTGTGATAGTTACGTCAAAGTCACCCCAAACACCATGAAATTCACGACCAACATAAGGATTAGTGTGCCAACCATCTTCATCAAATTCACACATCTTTGGATACCACTGAGTCATAGAATAATCTATCCGTTCTTGATTATGCCTACCTGTTCTACGAATTTGCACCGGAACCTGACTATTAAATTCCATATAGAATTTTGATTTTCCACCTGGCTTAATCGGTTGAATTAAGTAGACAACCAAAATCGTTCCTTCAATTTCGAACTTCACGGTCTTTCCATTCTGCTGCAACTTGTCAATTTTATGGTAACCAATTTCATCTTCCTTCAAATAAGCTATTCTATCCCGGACCCTACCGTCTGGATCTTTAATTGTCCGGGACCTCACGTCCATCATACTACCTGGCTGAAACGCATTGTAATACAAATGGTAATAAACTTTTGTAAGTGTTTCACTTGAATTATTAGTGTACTCAATTGTCTGCTTACCGGTGAACCGATGCGTTTGGACATCAAAATCAATGTCCATTTTATACTCAATAGCTTGCTGCCAGTAACCTGGCTCCTGCGCAAACAATTGAGCTGCAATTACGATAAAAAAGAAATTCGCGATATATTTCATAAGTATATTGTTTCTTTTATAATTCTTAGTTTGTGAACTTTGATTTATCAATCCCCAACCACTCTAGTGTTGAATTGCAATAGACATCCTCTACTACCTGGTCAGAGAGCCCAGATTCATTTACAAATTTCCC
Source organism: Flavobacteriales bacterium (assembly GCA_020631555.1). Taxonomy (GTDB): domain Bacteria; phylum Bacteroidota; class Bacteroidia; order Flavobacteriales_D; family Parvicellaceae; genus JAHDGY01. The sequence continues at coordinate 31,596 of JAHDGY010000003.1, forward strand.
AATTTCTAAATCACCTAAAGGAAATGGATAATCCGAACCTAAGCAAACCTTTTTAGAACCAACCATTTCAATAACGTATTTAAGCATCACTGGGTCATGCGTTATGCAGTCTATCCAGAAGTGCCCCAAATACTCTTTTGGATTGACGGGATTATCAATAGCGACCAAATCTGGGCGACAATTAAACCCGTGCTCAATTCTTCCTAAAGTAGCCAGAAACGAACCTCCAGCATGCACAAAATTCACTTTCAATTTTGGGAACTTCGCAAAAACTCCACCAAAAATCATTGAACAAATAGCCCTGCAAGTTTCTGCAGGCATTCCAACCAACCAAGGCAACCAATAACTTTCCATTTCCTGTTTGCCCATCATATTCCAGGGATGAACCATCACTGCCATATCCAATCTCTCACAAGCTTCCCAAACAATATGGAACTTTTCGGCGGAAAGATTTTCTCCCTCAATATTCGACCCTATCTGTACACCCAAATAGCCAATTTGCTTTAAGCGCTCCAATTCCCTAACTGCCAATTCTGGATCCTGCATAGGAATTGTGCCCAAAGCCAAATAATTCTTCGGGTATTTATTGACTAGTTCCGCCAAATCATCATTCAAAAACTCTGAAACTGCCAGACCATCTTTCGATTTTGCAAAATAAGCAAACAGAACTGGAATAGTTGAAACAACCTGAACCTGTGTATTAAACTCCTTGTACTCTTCAATACGTACTGCTCCATCCCAACAATTCTCATTGATTTCTCGAAAAAAGCGATCTCCTTGCATCATTCTAGCCCAACCTTGCCTGTGGTGATCTAAATGAATAAAACCTGAGTATCCGAACTGTTCCGTCCATGCCGGCATCTTGCGCGGCATAATATGCGTATGCATATCAATTTTTAACATAACCAACCGTTATTCCCCATTACAGGGCATTATTTTCATGCAACGAACTAGTTCCATTGCTTTTTTTTGGCACCGGATCGAAGCCGTGAGTTCCCCAGGGATGACACTTCGCCAATCGCTTTGTCCCCATCCAAAGGCCTTTAAATACTCCCCATTCTTCAATTGCCTGAATCGTATAGTTTGAACATGTTGGTTCGTGTCTACACGTTTGAGGCAATAAGGGAGAAATCAACCACTGGTAAAGCTTCACAGGAAAAATGAATATGTATTTCCAAACCTGTAACATACCGGTGTAAATATAGTTGAGAAATCACAATTGATAATCCAATATTATTAATTGAATTTAGAATTCATCAAGCTACAAGATCATGGTCGCACTCTTTTGAGAAACCAGCCTTGATCTACCATTCTTACTTGACAGAAACAGAGCACAAAAAAAGGGGAACAAGTCCCCTTTTCAGACGTTTTACCGTCAATACGCTTTAAGTGAGAGTAAAAGCGCTTATTGTAGCATTCCTATAATCAAGTGGACCACCTTATGACATTAACACGTCCACTCAAAAACTTCACTTAAATATAATATTTTAATCTAACTTTTTAGCTTATTTGTCGATATTTTTTTGTCTTTTATAGATTACCGAAACTTTATTCGGATTAATAGCAATAGTCATTTTCCTGAATCAATCGGTTTGCTATTCTTTGTCTTGCCTCCTTTGCATTGAAAGGCCCATGCTTTGTAAACCTTTTCAGCCCCATCAGCATCATCCGTAATTCATCCTCCTCAGCAAAAGCATTCAATGCATCTTTTCCCCACTTGTTAACTTGATCGGCCAAATCGTACACCAACACACGAAGCATGTCGATTTGCTCTTGACAAGCCGACTCTCCCCGCACATCTACCATTTTCTGAACACGCAGCAAAGTTGATTCCGCAATATAAACAGAGATAACCATGTCCGCGATATTTTCTAATATCTCCTGCTCCTTCTCCAATGTTTGAGCAAGCTTTTGTGCAGCCGACCCTGCAACCATCAAAACCGCTTTCTTAAAATTCCTTACATATTTATGAACCTTCCCGAACATTGAGTCATCTTCATTCCCAAAGTCCGGAATAGACATCAATTCATTACCAACAGCCATAGCCGGTCCCATTAAATCTAACTCGCCTTTCATAGCACGCTTTAGAAGCATCCCAACCAACAACAACCTATTGATCTCATTGGTACCTTCGAAAATTCTATTAATACGCGCATCACGATAACATTTCTCTATTCGCGTTTCCGCTGAATAACCCATGCCTCCATGTATCTGAACCCCCTCATCAACAACATAATCCAAAACGTCTGAACCATAGACTTTCAAAATCGCACATTCAGGTGCAAATTGTTCAATTCCTTTCAAAGTCGCTTGTTCTTTATCCATACCGCCTTCAACAAGCGACTGAATAGCGTCGTCTATATTCTGAGAAACTCGATAAACAGCCGACTCACAAGCAAATGTCCTAATACACTGTTCGGCCAATTTATGGCGAATAGCACCATACTTTGAAATGGATCTACCAAATTGTTCGCGCTCATTAGCATACTTTACAGACTCAATAATAGCTCCCTTGCATCCGCCCATGACACCGCCCCCTAGTTTGGCGCGCCCAATGTTTAGTATATTCACAGCGATTTTAAATCCGTCTTGTCTATCGCCCAGCAAGTTCTCAGCCGGCACCTTGACATTATTGTAAAACACCTGCCTTGTTGAAGACCCTTTAATTCCCATCTTTTTCTCTTCCGGATTCAAACTAATTCCTTCAGATTTTGCCTCCACCAAAAACGCAGTCAAATTATCGTCGTCGTCAATTTTGGCGAAAACAGTCATTAAATCCGCAAATCCACCATTAGTAATCCACATTTTCTGACCGTTAAGAACGTAATGCTTTCCGTCGTCCGTTAACTTAGCACAAGTTTTACCTGAATTTGCATCCGAACCGGCTGAAGGCTCCGTAAGGCAGTAGGACGCCTTCCATTCGCCAGTAGCTAATTTAGAGGCATACTTTTCTTTTTGTGCTTGCGTTCCGTAATACAAAAGTGGAAGAGTTCCAATCCCTGTATGAGCGCCATAGGCCACGGAAAATGAATGACCGTTACCAAGTGCCTCAGCCGCTAACATACTGGTTTTAAAATCCACTCCCATTCCACCAAACTCTTCTGGAACCGACAAACCTAACAATCCCAATTCACCGGATTTGTCAAGCAACCGTTCCATTAATCCTTCTTCCATCGCATCGATTTCTTCAAGCTTTGGCTCTACCTCAGTAGCAATAAAATCTTTACACATTTGCGCAATCATGCGATGCTCCTCGGTCCATTCCTCTGGAGTAAATATTTCATGTGGATGCGTCTCGCGAATGAGAAACTCTCCTCCTTTTATAGCGTTCATTTTCTGTTCTGTTGATTCCATGTGTTTTGTTTTGGGAAGTATCCGGGATACTCTTAAGTTTTATGATTAGTTCAATAGTTCGTATACCCCGCATGCGCCTTGACCAGTTCCGACGCACATGGTTACGGCACCATACTTTTGATTTCTTCGACGCATTTCGTTAAATAACTGTACTGATAGTTTGGCTCCGGTACAACCTAATGGATGACCAAGGGCTATCGCACCTCCATTTACATTTACCAATTCAGGATTTATGTCAAGTTCGCGCAACACGGCAACCGATTGCGACGCAAAAGCCTCGTTCAATTCAATTTGCTCTAAATCACTAATCGACAAACCTGCTCTTTTAACCGCTTCAGGAATAGCCGCAACTGGACCAATACCCATTATTCGCGGCTCCACTCCCATTACTGCATAAGATTTGAGCTGAGCTATCGGCTGCACTCCAAGTTCCTTCACCATTTCTTCCGACATGACCATCACGAAGGCTGCTCCGTCAGAAGTTTGAGAAGAGTTACCAGCAGTCACGGATCCGCCTTGTGCAAACACCGGCCTTAACTTTGCCAATGCTTCTATGTTGGTTCCTTTTCGCGGCCCCTCATCCATATCTACGGTAAACTTCTTTTCTTGTCGCTTTTCCGATTCATCTAGAAAAACTTCCTTCACCTCTATAGGAACGATTTCATCTTTAAAGACACCCGAATCATTGGCCGCCAGTGCTTTCATATGGGAGTTATAGGCAAACTCATCTTGCTCTTCACGAGACACTTTAAAATCATTGGCAACCGCCTCGGCTGTAAGCCCCATTCCCCAATACCATGTTGGGTTTTTGGCAGCGACTTTAGCATTTGGCACCAAACGCCACCCACCAAATGGAATTGGAGACATCGTCTCTACCCCACCAGCAATGATACAGTCCGCCATTCCTGATTGAATTTTAGCAGACGCCATTGCTATCGTTTCCAATCCAGAAGAACAATAGCGATTTACCGTGACTCCAGGAACTTTGTCTGTATCTAGACTCATTAACGAAATCATTCTACCAATGTTCAGCCCTTGCTCCGCTTCAGGAGTGGCATTTCCAACGATTAAATCTTCTATTCTATTCTTATCTAATTGAGGAAAATCCTCCAATAATCTTTTAACTACTGCAACTGCAAGGTCGTCTGGTCGAATTGTTTTAAACAATCCTCTTGGCGCTTTGCCAACCGCCGATCTATATCCACCTACTATATATGCTGTTTTCATAGTGCTATTAGTTTCTTAAAATCTTACCTGTTTGCAACAAGCTTTGCATGCGCTCCAACGTTTTTCGTTGTCCGCATAATTCCACAAATGCCCTTCGCTCCAAATCCAACAAATATTGTTCTGACACCTGAGTTGGAGAAGAGAGATCTCCTCCGCAAAGCACATAACCTAGTTTTTCGGAGATTACCAAATCGTGCTCAGACATGTAATTTCCACTCATCATAGAATGTGCACCAACGTGCACCAATCCCAATCCTTCATTTCCAAGAACTGTAATATCTTTTCTTCTGGCAGGCTGAGTATAACCCTTCTCCGCCATTTCCAGACAGGCCTCCTTTGCATAAGTTAGTTGACGTTCTTTCGAAACAATAACCTCATCAATACCTCGACGCAAATACCCCAATTCGAACGCCTCTTCCGCTGATGTAGACACCTTGGCCTGGCCAACTGTTAAAAAACGATTTCTAAACTGATTGGTTCTCATATCACCATCGTTAAAGTCATCAGAAGTTCGAAGGGCAAATTCCTTTGTTCCTCCTCCGCCGGGGATAACCCCAACACCGAACTCTACAAGCCCCATGTACGTTTCCGCATGAGCAACTACCTTATCGGCATGAAGACACATTTCACAGCCTCCCCCTAGCGCCATATTGTGGGGAGCAATAACTACAGGGATAGAAGAATATCGAATTCTCATCATTGTGTTCTGAAAGGCACGAACAGCAAAATCAAGTTCATCGAATTCTTGTTCCACCGCCATCATGAAAATCATCCCCACATTTGCACCAGCTGAAAAATTCTGACCATCGTTGCAAATAACAACTCCATTCCAACTATCGTCACCTTCAGCAAGATCAATCGCCTTATTGATCCCTTGAATAACACCTCCACCAATGGTGTTCATTTTAGTATGAAATTCGACGTTAATGATACCGTCGCCCAAATCAATTAAGTGAACATCTTGATTATTCCAGATCGTTTTGGTTTCTCGAAGATTATCAAGAATGAGCAACTCATCAGTACCTGGAACAACTTGGTAAGACTTACTTGAAATATCGTAGAATTTGCGAACACCTTCTTCAACTTTATAAAATGAATCGTTACCCGCTTCTAACATTTGGTAAACCCATTTGGCTGGTGGGCATTCGAGCTCTTCCATCACTTGAACAAACTTGGCCACCCCAAAAACATCCCAAGTCTCAAAAGGACCAATTTCCCATCCAAACCCAGCGCACATCGCATCATCAACCTTGTAGATTTCATCGGCAATTTCTGGTATTCGATTGGAACAATATTGGGAAACGCTGGAAACAATATTTCGGTAAAATTCTCCTGCCTTATCCTTGCCTTTTATAAGCACCTTCAATCGACTTTTGAGGTCATCCACAGTTTTTGCGGCCGCCAGAGTCGCAAACTTGACTTTGCTTTTTTCTACGTATTCCAGCGAATTCAAATCCAAAGAGAGGATTTTGCGCTTTCCATTTTCGTCTTTCGTTTTCTTGTAAAACCCCTGTCCTGATTTACTTCCAAGCCAATCGTTGGCCACCATTTGGGAAACATAATCTGGAATTTCAAAAACTTCACACTTCTCATCATCCGGACAATTTTGTTTCACTCCGTTGGCAACATGCACAAGAGTATCTAACCCAACAACATCGCAAGTACGGAAAGTTGCAGACTTTGGTCGACCAAAAACTGGCCCAGTAAGCTTGTCAACTTCATCGACAGAAAGCCCAAGTTTAGCCACCAAATGAAATAACGACTGAATGGAAAACACTCCAATTCGATTCGCTATAAATGCCGGTGTATCCTTGCACAATACGGTAACTTTACCAAGGAATCTAGAGCCATAGTCCATTAAAAAGTCTATCAACTCTGGGGCTGTTTCTGTTGATGGAATAATTTCTAATAACTTCAGATATCTCGGCGGGTTGAAAAAGTGCGTTCCGCAGAAGTGCTTTTTAAAATCCTCCGACCTTCCCTCCAACAACATTTGGATAGGAATTCCTGATGTGTTGGATGAAATAATTGAGCCCGGAGCACGATATTTCTCCACATTCTCAAACACTATTTTTTTGATATCGAGTCGCTCAACAACAACTTCAACCACCCAATCAGCATCAGAGATTTTGGGCATGTCGTCGGTCATGTTTCCTGTGGAAATTCGACCGGCAAAAGATTTGGAATACAAAGGAGATGGATTTGATTTTATGGCCTGCTTTAAAGCCTCATCAATCAGCTTATTACGAAGTCTTTTGTTTTCAGAATTTTCCGCACCGCTTGGAACAATATCCAATAGCAACACCTCACAACCAATATTGGCGAAGTGACATGCAATTCTGGACCCCATAACTCCCGATCCCAGAACTGCCACTTTCTTGATGTTTCTTTTCATTTAATAATGATGTTATGTAGGCTAGGCAAGCGAATCAGCACAATCCAACAACCTTTACCCATTATATATTTCGTCGTTGTTAATTAATTCTTTTATGTCTCCAAGAACCTCCAAACAAGTTTTTATCTTATCGGGGGCAATTTTCTCAAATACCTTCTCATTAAACTGGATCACTGAATCTTTAGACAAATCCCTAACCTTCAAACCAGAGGGTGTCAAATAAATTCGAACCATTCGTTTATCCTTTACATCGGGTTGCCGACAGATTAATCCTTTCTCTTCCAAAGACTTCAGGGCTCGAGTTAGACTTCTTGCTTCCATACCCATTTTGGGGCCGAGTTTGGTGGATGGGGTACCGTGTTTCACGTCAATATTTAGCAAAATATAACCAACTGACATTGTGATTCCAAATTTTGAAGCACGCGTATTATACAGCCGAGCAATTCCGTACCATGCCCACCTGATATGAAAGTCTATTGTTTCCTCGGATTTCATGAACAAAAACGTCTCATTTTAACACTAAAGTAACTTTTTTTAGTATGCATGCATACTAAAAAAATGGGTATTTTTTTTCGATAAATTCGTTCTACGAAGTTTGTGCGAAAAAGATTTGCCTATTAACCTATACACCGTCAGTACATGTCCAGAATCAAAACAGTCAAGCACAAACCATAGACAAGCGCTATTTTTACCTCCATCAATAATTGACGATAAAAAACACACTTAGCAGACCAAAATTAATAAACACTTCCATGTCATAATTCCAGTATTTATACCGGAAAATCCTACCTGAAAAGTTATTACACCTAGAGTCGTGTATTTAACCAAACAAGCTTCTGCCACCCTTTAAATCTGATCCACGAACACAGATATAAAATTGATCATTAATTTGTTATATTTCGACATCTGAAAACTAAAAAACACAACTTATGCGACAGCTAATTTTTAACCAACACCATTTTTTATCTGTATGTAAATTTGTTCTGCTAGCCCTCATAATGTTAGCCGAAAAATCAAATTGCCAGCACATCAGCAGCAAAGTGGGCAGGTATGAACCAGGAAGTTTTGTTAGCAATCACTTGCTGGTTAAATTCAAACCTCAACAAACAGGGTCGAGCAATTTTGACTCGTTGTTTAAGTCCGGTGAACTTCTTAAACTTTCTCGCAAACATAAATGCATTAGACGATCTGCCATCGGCACTGACCCAGAAGGCGCAAGAACATTTTTATTGGAATTTGACAACCAGTTGGATATTGAAAAAGCAATAGACCAATACTCTAGAACAGGATTGTTCAAGTATGTTGAACCTGATTTTATTCGAACCGCCCACTCCATTCCAAACGACCCCCATTGGATCAATCAATGGAGCCATCATAATAAGGGAAATAATGGTGGGAAGACCGACGCCGATATAGATATGGACAAAGCATGGGAGATAGAAACCGGCTCCAGCTCTATCGTAGTAGCAGTCCTAGATGCTGGAATTAATGCAGATCACCCAGAATTCAAGGACAGACTCACCAGTACAAGCTGGGACTTCGTTGATGACGATAACAATCCTAACGACGAAGATGGCCATGGCACTAGGGTAGCAGGAGTTATAGCCGCCAACGCCAACAATGGTATTGGCTTCGCAGGAGTAGACTGGCACTGTAAGCTCATGATTTGCCGAATCGCGGATGCCAAAGAAACTAAATCGAGTCTAGCTGCCAAGGGAATCCGACATGCAGTTAAGAATGGAGCCAGAGTAATTAATATGTCATTCGGCGGTCCCCACTTTAGCCAAACTGCACTTGACGCCGTGAACTATGCGCACAAAAACAACGTCGTGATGGTCGCCACGGGAGGCAACAATGGAAAGCTTGGTACTCGTTATCCCGCAGGTTACCCTAATGTCATTGGAGTTGGTTACACAACCAACAGTGATTCCAGAGCGCATAAGAGTTCTTATGGAAAACATATTGACCTAGTTGCACCAGGCGTAAACGTTCCCCTATTAGATTATAAAGACTTCAGCAATTATTCAATTACGAAATCAGGATCTTCTTATGCAGCACCACTTGTTACAGGTGTCGCATCATTACTCTTAGCTCAAGACCCAAATAGAACACCAAATCAGATTAGGTCAATCCTGCAAAAAACAGCGGAAGACCAAGTTGGTAAACCAAGCGAAGACAAACCGGGATACGACCAGTACCATGGATATGGTAGACTTAATGCCTATCGAGCACTTTCTAGCTCCTCAAATTCAGGTAATTTACCTCTGCTAGATAACACAAAAGAAGGTTGTTGGAATGGAAGTGTTAACGCCATCTCCGTTTACGACCCAGAACAAAAATGCAACATGACCTGCCCCGGAACAACAAACTACAAAAGATTTAGTGATGGATGGTACATTATCTACGGAAATTGGAGCTCAGGAATTTATAACCTAAAAATCCAAGATAACGCTGGAAATGGTACAACAAAAAAAGTTCATTTCCGAAGCTACAACAATCAATGGATTCCAGTACCTGACTCAAAGTATTATGATTACGGCATCAGAATCCAATTTTGTATCGTAGACAACTCCACTAGCTCCTCAAATTCAGGTAATTTACCTCTGCTAGATAACACAAAAGAAGGTTGTTGGAAAGGATGTATTAACGTTTTCCCAAATCCAACGAACGCCGAGTTGAATATTTCCCTATCAGGAATCAAAATTGGCCCTGCTGAAATCAGAGATTTAACCGGTAAAAAAATTAGACAAATTGAATTGCACGAAGGGTTAAACAAACTTAATATTTCAGACATCGCTGAGGGTATGTATACCATCAATGCTTTAATTGACGGAAAACACGTTCTCAAACGATTTATTAAAACGGAATAATAAGTTTAGATCAAAGACAACTTTAAAACCGACTCACTTCTGAGTCGGTTTTTTTTATTTGAACGCGTTCAAAATCTTCGCAAAAAACTACTTACGATCGTAGACCTTAATTGTAAACGGATGCTCGTTTTGATCATCGGACGCAAAAAAATCTTCGCTAGAAATTTTCCATTTTTCACTTTGAAATTCTGGAAAAAAGGTATCACCTTCAAACGACTTATCAATATGCGTCAGATACATTCTATCGCATAAATCTAATTCAAGAGCCAAAGCATATATTTGCCCTCCACCTATAATGAAGGCTTCTGTTTCTCCGTTTTGTCGGGCTAGATCAAGTCCATCCTCCAAAGTATTTACCACATTACATTTTTTCAATTGCAACCCTGGAGTTCGAGTGACCACAATATTAGTCCTCTTGGGAAGCGGTCGCCACTTATCCGGAATAGAATCGTAGTTCCGCCGTCCCATAATTATATGATGATTTAACGTGGTTTCTTTAAAGAAACGCATATCACGTGGGAGATTCCAAACTAAGTCATTGTCTTTTCCGATGACACCATTTTTGGCCACCGCTGCAATCAAAGAAACTCTCATAATTTTTTACCTAAATCGAAACTGCTGCCTTAATATGGGGATAAGGATCATAATTCAGCAATTCAAAATCTTCATATTTAAACTCAAATAAATCTCGAACTTCTGGATTGATTTGCATTTTAGGCAATGGCCTGCATTTTCGACTCAATTGTTCTTCAGCTTGTTCAATATGGTTATTATACAGATGTACATCGCCGAAAGTGTGCACAAAATGACCCGGCTGTAGTTCACAAACCTGGGCAACCATCATCGTTAATAAGGCATAGGATGCAATGTTGAAGGGGACCCCTAAAAACGTATCTGCACTGCGCTGATAAAGCTGACAGCTGAGTCTTCCATTACTAACATAAAATTGAAAAAATGCATGACACGGTGGCAAGGCAGCTTTGCCTTCCGAAACATTATCGCTAAAACTTTTCGAGGTATCTGGTAAAACACCCGGATTCCACGCCGAAACGATTATTCTTCTACTATTCGGATTAAATTTGATGTCGTTTAACGCCTGCTTTATCTGATCTATTCCGTCACCATTCCAATCCCTCCACTGCTTTCCATAAACCGGACCCAAATCACCATTTTCATCTGCCCATTCGTCCCAGATTTTAACCCCATTATCTTGCAAGTATCCAATATTCGTATCCCCATTCAAAAACCACAGAAGTTCATGAATAATGGATCGAAGATGTAGCTTTTTAGTAGTGAGCAAAGGAAAACCTTCTTGCAAATCAAAACGCATTTGATAACCAAAAGTGCTGATCGTTCCGGTTCCGGTTCGATCACCTTTTTGCTCTCCATTTTCCAAAATGTGTTTTAGAAGATCGTGATATTGCTTCATGATTCGAGGGTTTTCAACTTATTTTCCAAAATTAGACCTAATCGAAAAAGAGAAAAGAATACGTTAATAAAAAGAAGGAAGATGTTAACAAATCACACAAACATTCCAACCATTACAGCCGTGAGCAAACAAGCAATTGCTCCGCCCAACAGAGAACGAACACCAAGTTGAGCAAGCAAAGATTTTCTTTCGGGTGCCAGCGCCCCAATTCCTCCAATTTGAATTCCAATCGAAGCAATGTTCGCAAAGCCGCAAAGCATATAGGTGCAAATCAGCACCGACCTTTCGGATAGGAGCCCTTGTGCTTGCATCTGACCCAATCTTGGATAAGCTACAAATTCGTTGAGAATTGTTTTCTGCCCTAACAATTCTCCGATATACAAAATCTCGCTATTATCAATTCCAACAAGCCACGCAATCGGTGCGCACAAATACCCAAGCACCATTTGAAATGACAACTCTTTATACTGGGTATTTTGGTCCAACAGCTCATTAATCCCAGAAACATCTCCAATCCAACCCAAAATACCATTGGCTAACGCAATCAAGGAGATAAATACCAACACCATTGCTCCAACATTTACTGCCAATCGAACCCCGTCTCCGGTTCCTATCGTTATTGCTTCTAATAAGTTGGCACCAAAGCGCTCCTCGGAAATTTCCATTGATTCTTTAAAGCTTTCTGTTTCAGGAATGAGAATCTTAGCCGCCACAATTGCAGCTGGTGCTGAAATAATTGAGGCCGTCAACAAATGTTTTGTGAAGTATGCTTGTTTTATCGGATCAGCGCCCCCTAACAGCAATACGTAAGCCGCCAATGCCCCACCTGCTGCAGTAGCCATTCCACCAGTCATCAAACACATTACTTCCGATTTCGTCATCCCCAATAAATAAGGCTTGATCAATAGAGGCGACTCCGTTTGACCTAAAAAGACATTGCCTGCTGCCGCCAAACTTTCGGCCCCAGAAAGAGCCATTGCCTTTTTCATTATTAGAGCAAATACGTACACCAACTTTTGAATCACTCCTAAATAATACAGAATACTCATTAGGGCAGAAAAGAAGATGATTGTGGGCAAAATCGTGATCGCGAAAACTAGTAACGGTTGTTGAATTTCTTGCCCATTCACCCCAAACAAAAATCGTGTTCCTTCTGAAGCGTAATTGGTGAGTTTTATAAAACCACGCGCTACCCATTCAAGTGCTGCTTGACATGGAGGCAAATACAATATACACACCGCAAGAATCAACTGAAACAACAACCCTTTACCTACAAGTGACCAGCTAATGGATTTTCTATCTGCACTAAATAACCAAGCCAATAATATCAAACCTACAACACCGACAAGACCACGGCTAATCGATTTTCCCGAGGCATTGAATCCTGATATCCCATAAACTGATCCCGTTTCTTTACTAAACTGCAACTCATATCCTCCGCTTTGTAGAATCAACGAATCATGGCATTTATGAACGATCAACCACTGTTGTTCAACCCCAACAGCTGTCAGCCCGGAATTAGTAATGCTCCCAACAAGCTGATCACCTGCCTTCAGTTGAATACTAGATTCTCCCTGTTCACGATTATAAATCATCGAATCGATGGGAACAGAAACTCCCTCGGGAAATCCTATTAAGATTAACGCTTGTCCCAACAACTGCGCATTTCCCGTAGCAGTATCCTCCGCAAGGATACTTTGGGTAAATTTCAATTCACCACCAGAGTAATTAAACTCAATAAAATTCCGTTGATCTGCGCGACCAGAAAGATCTTGGGTGGATGAACCATCATAAATACTGGTAAGCAACCATTTCCCTACAAGACCTGACGTATCTTGTGCATTGCAGCCTAACGTCACAAAAATTGTGAGAAAGATGATAGAAACCCAGAAACGAAACATGTTAGTTACGACTTCTTCCTAAGATTAATTTCGTCGCGAAGCCTTGATGCTCTTTCGTAATCTTCATTAGCAATGGCTTCCTTCAATTGATTTTCAAGATCGTTTACAGAAAGAGAATTTATACTTGCAGGAACCTGAGACAATTCTTCAACATTAACATCCTCCTCTACTAACGAAGACTCGTCGTCGTCGTCCATATCTTCCAGGATAATGCCGGCCGAACTCAAGATAAATTCGTAGGTAAACACATCACAACCAAATCGCACCGCCAAAGCGATTGCATCTGAAGTTCTGGCGTCAACCTCTACTTCAATCCCTTCGCGAACACAAATTAGCTTAGCGAAGAAAATCCCCTCGACCAAATTGTAAACTATAACCTCCTTAACGTTAATTTGGAATTCTGAAGCAACAGATTTAAAAAGATCGTGCGTTAGAGGCCTACTCGGCTTCATGCTTTCAAGCTCAATTGCGATGGCCTGCGCTTCGAATCCTCCAATGATGATTGGCAATCTCCTTTTTCCATTTCCTTCCTTGAGCACCAACGCATAGGCTCCCGATTGGGTTTGACTATAAGAAAGCCCTACGATGTCCAACTTGATCTTTTCCATTCAAATAAACAAATTGGGAAGCACAAAGACCTCCCAATATCTTGTTACACGAAAATAATAATTATATCCAATGTCTCAAACCAGCCGGTTTAATTCTGAAACGCTTTAAATTTTTCTATTGCTGCGGTCAATTTCGGAAGCACCTCAAATGCATCGCCAACCACACCGTAATCCGCTGCTTTGAAGAAAGGCGCCTCGGCATCTGTGTTAATTACAACAATGGTTTTACTTCCATTAACCCCTGCAAGGTGCTGAATAGCTCCTGAAATTCCAACTGCGATGTACAAGTTTGGCCGAATGGCAATTCCAGTTTGACCAACGTGCTCGTGATGCGGTCTCCATCCAATATCAGCAACCGGCCGAGAACAAGCTGTTGTAGCACCCAACGTCTGAGCTAAATCTTCAACCAAATTCCAGTTTTCCGGCCCCTTTAATCCGCGACCTCCAGAAACTACCATTTCCGCCTCTGGCAAAGGAGCAACATCTCCGGATTGAATTTTGGTTTCTTTAACCGTAATTCCTGCACCTCCAAGGTCAGCAGAAAAACCCTCAACTGTAGCCTGTCCCCCAACCTTCTCGGCGGCAAATGAATTTGGCATTAAAGAAAGAACTTTTTTATCTGAATTGATGGCAACATGGGCAAATGCTTTCCCTGAAAAAGCATTCGTTTTCACAGCAAATCCACTGCTCGTATCAGGCAAAGCAATTACGCTTGATGCATGACCAGCACTAAGCTTTACCGCCACCCTTGGGCCAACAGCTTTTCCAAGCTGATCTTGAGCCAAAACAACTATCGAAGCTCCAACCGAATCGGCCGCTGCCGTAATCAAACGCGTCAACTGTTGTTCGTTATTACTTGTCAATTCACGATTTACCAAAACTTTGGAAGCGCCAAATTCTCCTAACGTGCCTAGTACGTCTTCCCCTAAACTTCCATTGGTAATCACGGTTACATCACCACCTAATTTTTTCGCGTAAGAAATAGCTTCGCAACCTGCTTTGGCAACCGCATTTTCTTTTGATTCTACAAATACTAATACCGACATACCTTAAATAACTTTTGCTTCGTTGTGCAACAATTCAACCAATTCTTCCATATTCTCCGGGTCAATATACTTGCATTCCGCTTTTGCATTTGGAAGCTCATAATTTATCACAGAAGTTAATGCAGCCAACTCAACCGGAGCGACCACATTAAGTGGCTTAGTCCTAGCAGCCATTATTCCTCGCATATTCGGGATCCTTTGTTCTGCCATTCCTTTAGCAGCAGAAAGAACAAATGGCGTAGCGACCTCCACGACTTCAAGCCCTCCAGACACATCTCTTTCCAAAGTCGCTGTATTTCCATTTACATCCAATTTTGTCGCAAGCGAAACAAACGGCTGATCCAGAAATTCCGCTACCATCGCACCAACCTGCGCCCCGTTGTAATTGATGGTTTCCTTGCCGGTCAATACAATATCATATCCACCCTCCTTTGCGTGCTCAGCAATTTGCTTCGCCACGAAAAATGGATCTTTTGGCTCAGCATCAATCCGAATGGCCTCATTAGCACCAATTGCCAGCGCCTTTCTTATTACAGGATTATCTGCTTCCGTTCCAACGGTAATCGTAGTAACCGTACCCCCTGAAGCTTCAACAATCTCCAAAGCACGAACCAGCGCATACCATTCATCGTATGGATTTACAATATACTGAACACCATTCTCGTCAAACTTGGTGTTCCCGTCAGTAAAAGCAATCTTAGACGTGGTGTCCGGAGCTTTACTGATACAAACCAATAATTTCATCTTAATATATTATTATCGAGAGTTCGATTAGTTCGATGGACAAAATTAAAACTATTTGCACCACTTGATTCAATTTTTGATTCGGATGAACTTTCTCCCTTAAAACCACCAGAACATTTCCTGACTTAATATTCGCAAGATTCAGCAATTCTCCGAAGTCCATGCCAGAACGACGGTAGAAAAGTAAAACCCTTCGTACAGAAAGCATGAAATTTAATGGTTGTTTCGACCAAAATTGCCATTACCTATTTACACTTTCATCAACTTATCTATTTTTGCAGTTATCAATCTAGATTTACAGGAAATGAAAACGGTACAATTCAGAGAGGCACTAAGAGAGGCAATGAGCGAAGAAATGAGAAGCGACGAGCGCGTTTTTCTAATGGGTGAGGAAGTTGCGGAATACAATGGGGCTTATAAAGTTTCGCAAGGTATGCTCGACGAGTTTGGACCAAAAAGAATAATCGACACTCCAATTGCTGAACTTGGTTTTGCCGGAATTGGTGTTGGTGCTGCAATGAATGGCCTCCGACCAATCGTGGAATTTATGACTTGGAATTTTGCAATATTGGCGGCTGACCAAATCATTAACAGTGCTGCCAAGATGTTGCAAATGTCCGGTGGACAATATGGTTGTCCCATAGTTTTCCGAGGCGGAAACGGGACTGCTGGTCAATTAGCCGCAACGCACTCGCAGAGTTTTGAAGCATTTTATGCACACGTTCCTGGATTGAAGGTTATTACCCCTTCCAACCCTTACGATGCCAAAGGTTTATTGAAAGCTGCTATTCGAGATGAAGATCCTGTGGTTTTCTTGGAATCTGAAAAAATGTACGGCGACAAAGGAGAAATTCCAGAAAACGAATATATCGTACCTATTGGTATTGCAGACATTAAGCGTTCGGGTAGCGACGTCACTATTGTTTCTTTTGGAAAAATCATAAAGGAAGCTTATAAAGCTGCTGAAGAACTGAGCAAAGATGGTATTGAATGCGAAATCATCGATTTACGAACTATTCGACCAATTGATTACAACACAGTTGTTGAATCTGTAAAAAAAACTAACCGTTGTGTTGTTCTGGAAGAAAGTTGGCCAATTGCGTCGATTTCTTCGGAAATTGCTTACCACGTTCAACGTTATGCTTTTGACCACCTTGATGCTCCTGTGCAAAGAATCACGCAATCGGATACTCCATTTGCTTTTTCTCCACCTTTGATTGAAGAGGCTTCTCCTAATGCTGCTAGACTTATTCAAGCGGTTAAAGAGGTCGCCTACGCCTAAATTTGGGCGATTCTAACTTTTAACCTAAACATGGTTACTCCAAAAAACGGGTCTATGACCCTTGGATAATTCATACCCAGAGGTTCGCTCCGCTGAGGATAATAGAAGCGTCGAAGGGTCGGTGATTGCGGCACAAATGACGAGTGGACCTTCTACCTTTATCTGGACACTATAGTTAAGCATGAATTATGGACTTCCTACAAAAAAGTGGACAAATTAGTTAAGCGACATTTTTGATATTATTTAGATTATTGAATTCGCAAATAGTTAAATTTCCCAAAGCGGAATGTCTTCGCTGTCGATTGTACCATGTTTCAATCCATTGAAATATTCCAATCTCGGTTTGTTGTTTCGTTTGAATCTGTTGTCTATAAACATGCTCTACTTTTAGAGTTTTGAAGAAACTTTCGGCCACTGCGTTATCCCAACAATTTCCTTTTCTACTCATACTTCTAATGACCATTGGATTAGATTCTAAAAGTTTAGAGAATTCACCACAAGCGTATTGTATATCTCTGTCGGAATGGAAGGTAGTGTCCAGATTAGTGTGTCTGGTTATTGAGGGCTTTAGGTAGCCACAGGGACATTTTTTGGACAAAAGATACCGGATTAGGACTTTTTGATTTTCTTAGGGTGTTCAGGGTTAATTAGGTCTCAGGACACGCCCACGGGGACTTTCGGGCCTCTTTTGTCCTCATGGCCTTTTAGGACTTTTTGATATTCCCCCCTTACAGTGGAAAAAGCGGATTCAAACCCTCTAAAAACGAAGAAACCCCTAGTAAACAAGGGGTTTTCGTTATGTGGGCGATACTGGATTCGAACCAGTGACCCCCTGCTTGTAAGGCAGGTGCTCTGAACCAGCTGAGCTAATCGCCCTTTGATATTAGACCTACGTATCGGTCTTTCAAAAGCGGATGCAAATATAGACGTTTAGCAGAAGGAAGCAAACAATTACTCCAAAATTTTACCCAAAACCTCAGCAACAGTAAATGTGCTACCCCCGACAAAAATTAAATCTTCCAAATCAGCCCGGTTAACTGCCTCCAGAAACGCCTCCCAAACAGACAAATAAGAACATGCAGACAAACCAACATCAGATGCAATCTTCAATAGCTCATCAACATTTAGCGCACGAGAGATATTTGCAGCACACAAGTAATAACTAGCAGCATGTGGCAAGAGGCGTAGCAATTTCCGTACGTCCTTGTCATTTACCGTCCCAAAAACAACGTGCAGCTTACTAAATTGTTCCTGTTTGAGTTGTTCTGCCACCAACGCCAATCCATCTTCGTTGTGAGCGACATCGCATATCGCGCGTGGTAAAATCTCCTTCCCTTGAAAGTCTTCCAAATGGGACAACTCAAGAGTCTGCCATCGCCCCATGAGCCCTGTATTAGCCACCACTTTTTCTAATCCCTTAACTTTGGCTTGTTCAGAAACAAAGAACCTATCATTTAAAACTTCAACAACCTTGAGAGCCGTACAAGCATTTTCCTTCTGATGACTCCCATGTAATCCAACCTCGCCAACCGATATTTCTTCAGAATAAATAAGTGGAGCGCGAATGGTAGTAGAGGCCTCATGGAAAACGGATTCCGTTTCAGGTTGACGACGACCAACAATTACAGGCACTCCTAATTTGATAATGCCTGCTTTTTCCTTGGCTATCTTCTGTTTGGTTTCACCCAAAATATTCATGTGATCCATACCAATGTTAGTAATCACACTAGCCTCCGGAATAATTACGTTAGTGGAATCCAACCTACCCCCCAAACCTGTTTCAATTATAGCCAAATCGACTTTTTCTTGAGAGAAATAATAAAACGCTAGCGCCGTTGACCATTCGAAAAAGGAACATGCTATTTTCTGAAAATCGACCTTGTATTGTGAAACAAATTCGATCACCGCGGCTTGCGAAATTTGCTCATTCCCAATTTTGATGCGTTCTCGAAAATCGACCAAATGAGGAGAAGAAAAAACACCCACTTTGTACCCTGCCTCTGCGTAAATTGAAGCCATCAAATGCGCGGTGGAACCTTTTCCGTTGGTTCCTGCAATGTGTATCGACTTAAAATTGTTCTGAGGATTATCTAAAAAATCACAAAGAGCAATTACGCTATCCAAATTGTTTTTGTACGCTGTAGATCCTTGCTTTTGGTAGGTCGGCATCTGTTTGAACAGATAATCTACCACCTCTTTGTAAGTCATCAGTCTAGTCTAAACAGAATGGTAATTGCCGTGGTTTCCAATTTACTTCTCGTGTTTTTGGGAGCATATATCAATTTCTTCGCAGCCTTTTCTGCTTCTTTAAACAACCGAACATTATTGGTATTCGTTTTGGCATGATCTGCTCTCGCCTCAGCTCGAACTACCTTACCATTTTTGTCCACCCATATGGCGACCACTACATCTGCAACCTCCTGTGTAGGGTTGGTTATTTCCGGTTTACTTAGTAAGGCTCGACCACGCAGAGCACCTCCACTCAGCCCATCATAGCCAGGACCTTTGACTCCTTTACCAAAGCCATCACCATCTTTATCTCCGTCATCATTTCCCTTCGAAGAACCCTTCCCCCCAAACAACTTCGAAAAATCATTTTTGGGCTTTTCCTTCTTTGGCTCTTCGGTCGACTTTTCAGAACTGGAAGTCTTGCTTTTCTCTGCTTTTGAAGCAGTAACCGGAGACTCTTCTTCCTGAACCTCTTCCACCGGATCTTCCTCTTGAGGCTCTTGTGGTTGTGGCTCAGGCTCTTCCTCTTGAGGCTCTTCAGGAGCCCCTCCAGAAGACTCAGAACCGGCGAAATCTATAATAACTATTTGATCTTGAAAAGGAGGGTCTACTTGCTTAAATGCTGGAAAAAACAATACTACACAAAGCAACAAAAGGTAGAAAATTACCGCTACTCGACCTGCATTCTTATCTTTCTTCCGGATTGGCTCCATGTTACCCGTGCTTAGTTTTGATAACAATTTTAAGCTTGTTCTTTTTCGCGATGTTAATTACCTGAACGGCATAATCCCAATCACAATTTTTATCTCCCTCCAACTCTACTGTCTTGTTATCTGTCAAATTGTTCAAAATAACTTTCTCCAAATCCTTTACCTGCACTGGACTCTTACTATCTCCAACCATTATGACATTGTTGGCATTTACCGCAACCACTAAGCCTTTTGAAGTGGTGTCACCTGATCCGTTTGGCAGATCAATATTATGCCCCGAAGACACCAGAGTTGAGAGAACTACGAAAAAAATCAATAGGAGGAATACCAGGTCTGTCATCGACGAGGCTCCGCCTTCCAATCGTACCTTGTTTTGCGTTCTAATATTCATAATTACTTAATTACCTGGCGCTTCCAAAATATCCAAGAAAGCAATTGAACTTCCTTCCATTTTTTGAATCACCTTTTCAACCTTAGCTACCAAATAGTTATATGCAACGAAAGCGATAATACCAACAATCAGACCAGCCACAGTGGTAACCATAGCTTGCATAATACCCCCAGAAAGGCTTTGAATTTCAACACCCTCGTTAGCCATGTTATGAAAGGTTTGAATCATTCCCAACACGGTTCCTAAAAACCCTATCATTGGAGCAGCACCTGCGATAGTTGCAAGAATGGACATTCTCGCCTCCAACTTGTAAACCTCTAATTTCCCAACATTTTCGATCGTGGCTGCGATATCTTTGATTGGTTTTCCTATCCGAGCTATACCTTTTTCAATCATTCTCGCCATTGGATTATCCGTAGACCCACAAAGGGTTTTAGCCGAGTCCAATTTACCATCCAATACATAGTCCTTTATCTTATTCATAAAGTCCCGTTCCTCCTTTAAAGCTCGGCGAATCGCCATAAAACGTTCTACAAAAATGTAAATCGCAATTGCAGAGCAAATAAACAACGGCCCCATAATATACCAACCACCGGCTACCACCAATTCCCAAATAGAAATATCTGTGGTCGCACCAACCATTGTCGTATCTGACAAGGAAACTCCTGCGCTTCCTGTTTCGTTTATACCTTGTGCAAAAAATGAAATTCTCATTTATAGCTTATTGATCTTGTTAATTTAAATTCCTGACATCATAAACGCAGCAACCCCAGTCAAATACCCGACAAGAGCTAACCACGCAATATTCTTCAAATACCAAAAGAAAGAAATCTTTTCCATTCCCATTGCTACCACCCCTGCAGCAGAGCCAATGATTAGCATACTACCACCGGTACCTGCAGCATATGCAATGAAATGCCATGTACCCGCATCCGTTCCAAAACTAGCCGGATCAAACATCCCCATGCTGGCTGCTACCAGCGGCACATTGTCAATCAAGGCCGATCCAACACCCAACAAAATGACAAATATGTCTGTACTCATTGCGTTCTGAACAGTTTGTCCAAACGTAAATATTAGACCCAGCGATTCTAATGCCGCTACCGTCATCAATATACCAAGAAAAAACAGAATCGATGGCATTTCAATTTTTGATAACGCTTTAAACGTAGGGCTATTGTGACCGTGGCCATCCGAACCCTCTTCTGGACCAACCGTGGTCATACTAAATTGACGATTGCTAACTACTTCGGCAACTAATGCAACGACTCCCAATGACAGCATCATTCCGACGTATGGTGGAAGATGTGTTACAGTCTTGAATATTGGAACAAAAACAATCATGATCAATCCTAAGTATAGCATCATCGGTCCTTTCGGGTTTTCATTTTCTTCGCTTCCCGATGGTTGAAATTGCCCCTTAAAGGCTGGCAGCATACTCGCAATCAACGTCGGAATTATCATACAGATTAGGGATGGAACAATTAAGTATTGGATCAGTTTACCAGTAGTAACCTTTTCACCCATCCATAGCATCGTTGTGGTAACATCTCCGATTGGAGACCATGCTCCACCAGCGTTTGCCGCAATTATTATCAATCCTGCAAACCATATTCTATCCTTGTTATCGGGAACTAGTTTTCTCAATATGGTAATGAGTACAATAGTTGCAGTCAGGTTGTCAATAATGGCCGACAGTATGAACGCCAATATTGCCATAATCCATAGTAATGTCCTTTTACTGTTGGTTTTAATAAACCTACGTATGGTAGAGAAACCATTAAATTGATCAATAATCTCCACAATTGTCATCGCGCCAACCAAGAATATCAATATTTCACAGGTTTTGCCAAAATGGTGAAGCAAAGTATGTTCCAACCACGTTGCCTTATCCATTCCATGCACATCAGAATGCAGAGGAAGAGCCTTAAACCCCTCAACGAGTGTTGAATGAGCAGAATCAAACCAGGTTTCAAAATTATCAAGACCAAACGCAACTAACGCCCAAGCAAAAGCCATCATCAACAGGGCTGGTACTAGTTTGTCAATTTTTAATGAATGTTCTACCGTAATGGCCAAATATCCAAGTACAAATACGGCTACTATAATGGGTTCCATAATTCTTTAGGTCAAATAAGTTGGTTCAATGCAATTTCGTAGGCTGTCTTCGAAATGTCATTTTTAGCGCTATTGTTCGTGTAAACAGCTTCCAAAGCATTATAAATTCTAAGCGAAACGTCTTTAAATATTTCTTCGTCTTCCAAAATTTTCAAGTCATTCTCCATTAAATATGCAAACAACCTTGCCATCCCACAATTGGAGATAAAATCTGGAACCACACTGAGCTGTCCATCCGCATGTGCTGCAATCGACCCAAAGAATATTTCCGGATCCGCGAAGGGCACATTCGCTCCAGGGGCAATAACTTCCATACCAGTTGAGATCATTCTATCCAATTGATCCCGTGTAACCAATCGCGATGCTGCGCATGGCAAAAACACCTCTGCATCCACATCCCAAATCCTTTTGTTAACCTCATCAAAGGAAAGCAGGTTTTCTGCCCGAAGTTTGTTCCCATCTTTATTCAAAAACAAGTCTCTTACAAATTCGAATTCAAACCCTTCTTCGTTAATCAAACCACCCGACAAGTCAATTATTCCAACAATCTTAGCTCCGTCCTGAGCAAGGTAATATGCTGCAGCTGAACCAACATTTCCCCAACCTTGAACAATGACTTTTTTCCCTGTTAGCTCCCCTGCGTACAAACCATAATAATGCTTCACAGATTCGGCAACTCCATAACCTGTAATCATGTCTGCAACGACATATTTATCCTTAACATTTGGAGAATACTTTGCATCCTCAATTTGTTTAAGAACCCCCTGTCGCAATTGACTTATCCTGTTGATCTTTTGAGGTTCATGAGGTTGAAAATGACCATTAAAAACTCCCTCCTGCGGATGCCAAATACCACAATCTTCTGTGATGGGAATCACTTCATGAATTTCATCTACATTTAAATCTCCTCCGGTTCCATAGTAATGTTTCAGCAAAGGGGTTACCGCTTTGTACCACCTTCTCAAAACTCCTTCTTTCCGTTCGTCAAGTGGGTCGAAATTTATTCCGGACTTTGCCCCGCCAATTGGTGGACCAGCCACTGTAAATTTGATTTCCATTGTTTTGGCAAGAGACTCTACCTCCCTTTTATCCAAACCTTTCCGCATTCGCGTACCACCTCCGGCGGCTCCGCCACGCAATGAATTAATCACTACCCAACCTTCAGCTTCCGTTTCCGAATCTTTCCATTCGAAAACAATTTCTGGTCGTTTATTTTCAAACTGGCCTAATAAATCTAACACTACCTTTCCTCTTGATTTGTCATTGATTTTATCTTTCAGAAATTTGTAAGTAAAACCTATTGTAAGTGAGCAAAATTAACAAAATTGACCACCGTTAATTAGACCTATCCAAAAGTTATCCAGCCATTCATGTGGATTCCAACAAAGTAACCAAATACGGCACTTTTCACACCCAATAATTGGAGAATCTTCCGTTAAGGAAGGTACACACATCCGTTACACCCATCAGCTTTCGCTCCAGTTACAGAACTGAAGCTGTTTACCTCATTTCTTATTCGCAATACGCCTAGAAATGCAAAGATTAGAGCCTCTTTATAATCAACTATGAGAGGATCCGGAACCTCAATATTACATCCACGATCCAATAATTCCTGAGTAACAAAATTATTGTGAGCCCCCCCTCCGGTGATTAAAGTAGTACCATCAATTTTCAACAACTCATGAGCTAATTGATCGACCAAGTATTGAGTCACCGTTCTCAATTTATCTTCCCATGCCGCTCTGAAACTGTCTAATATGGGTTGAAATCTTTTTATAAAATCTTCCCTTCCCAAACTACGATGCGGCGCAACACTTTTCAGGTTATTCAACATTTCCAACAATTGAGGAACCAACTTTGCGTTTGCCGCAATTTCACCATCTTGATCAAACTCAAATCCAAGTTTCGAACTGCAATAATTGAGCATCATATTGGCCAGAGAAATATCGTAGGCTATTCTGCGTCTATTTTGCCGATACGATATATTCGCTATCCCCCCGATATTTAAACAAGCCGCATAGTTGCTAAATAATAATTCATCACCAATCGGAACAAGTGGTGCCCCATCTCCTCCTGCGGCCACATCACCCGACCTAAAATCACAAACCACTGGTAAGGCGCATGCCTTTGCGATATGTGCTCCAGAACCAATTTGGCAAGTAAATCCAAGCTTAGGTTGATGAAAGACTGTATGCCCATGACTTGCAACAAAGCCAACCTCGAGATTATGCTGTTTCACAAATCTGTGCACATTTTCGCCAATAAAATCTCCAAATTTCTTATCCAAGTGCGCCAGTTCTTGAGCTGTTCCGGACATACTATTCTGAAGTTCATCAGCAATCTTCCGATCAAACTTTACAGTTTCTGCCTCTAAAATTTTATAAGTCCAACGAGTTTCTAAATTTAGTTCGCACATTGCCAAATCCAGACCATCTAATGAAGACCCAGACATTGCTCCGACAACCTTGTATACAGCCACAGTTAAATTGATTTATTATAGGTTAATTCTACATAAAAAATTACTTTTGTCGGGCTTAAAAAAAATCAATTCCACAACCAAACTTATGAATTTTGAACTATCTGAAGAACAAAAGGCGGTAAGGGATGCGGCCCGAGAATTTGCTAACAACGTTTGTAAACCAGGCGTTATCGAACGAGACACTCATCAACAGTTTCCAGAAGAACAAATAAAGCAACTTGGCGAACTTGGTTTCATGGGAATGATGGTTTCGCCAGAATACGGAGGAGGTGGAATGGACACCGTTTCTTATGTTCTAGCAATGGAAGAAATTTCTAAAATTGACGCTTCTGTTTCTGTGTGTATGTCGGTAAACAATTCGCTCGTATGCTGGGGATTGGAAGCATTCGGAAGCGAAGAACAAAAACAAAAATATTTAGTTCCTCTTGCAAAAGGGGAAAAGATTGGAGCTTTCTGCTTATCCGAGCCGGAAGCTGGATCTGATGCCACATCGCAGAGGACAACAGCCGAAGACAAGGGCGATTATTACCTGCTGAATGGAACCAAAAACTGGATTACAAGTGGAAGTTCGGCATCTATTTATTTGGTTATCGCCCAAACTGATCGGGAAAAAGGCCATAGAGGAATCAATGTATTTATTGTAGAAAGAGGCATGGATGGTTTCGTAGTGGGTGCCAAGGAAGACAAACTCGGAATTCGTGGTTCAGACACGCACACATTAATGTTCAACGATGTAAAGGTTCCTAAGGAGAATAGGATTGGAGAAGATGGCTTTGGTTTTAAGTTTGCAATGAAAACTTTGTCTGGTGGCCGAATCGGAATCGCGTCTCAGGCACTTGGAATTGCCTCCGGTGCTTATGAGCTTGCTAAAGCATATTCGAAAGAAAGAAAAGCTTTCGGCAAACCAATTTGCGAGCATCAGGCTATTCAATTCAAGATTGCAGATATGGCTACCAGCATCGACGCAGCTAGATTACTCGTGCTTCGAGCTGCATGGATCAAAGATCAGGGACAGAATTACGATGAAGCGGGAGCTATGGCGAAACTATATGCTTCGCAAGTGGCGATGGACACTACCGTAGAAGCAGTGCAAGTGCATGGTGGATATGGGTACGTGAAAGAATACCATGTTGAACGACTTATGCGAGATGCTAAAATCACACAGATTTATGAGGGAACTTCTGAAATACAAAAAATTGTAATCGGAAGAAGCGTGTTGAAAGACTAGGATTTACAACAATAATAAAACAACAAAAGGCGGGCCTGGGCCCGCCTTTTGCATTTGTGTATCACATCCTCCTAATTAATCACAGAAATTTTCTTAGTAAGCAATTCACTATTTGATTCAATCTGCAAATAATACGTACCTGTACCAACGGAACCAAGTTCCATTCGAATTTCATTCTCTCCTCTCTTCAAATTCCCCTGACTCTGTCAATTAGATTTTGTCATAAGTGTGGGGGTTAAAATTTACGGACACCATGTGCGGTGTTTAATATTGGATTAAAGAATTATATTTCAATAATATAAAATATAAAAGAATTTTAATCGGCAATTATAGAAACCGCTACTCTAAATCTAGAAAAACGCTCTCAATTGAATACCTCCTGCATGAATCGCATTATTCTCCTCCGATTTTCTACCACTGTAGTTAATACTGAGTTGCAAATTGCTAGATAGGTTTCTCTGGACAGCCACAGTCCAAGTAAAATTCCTACCCGGATTCAACGCTTCCAGCATTTCATAAGAAATACTCCCGCTATTTTCTCCAGTGTAAACGATGTTAATGAAGTTCAAATTTCCGGAGATCATTCCCGTACGAACCTTATTAAAACGCGCTTCTGTTCCCACATCCATTATTTGAGCAAACTGCCCTCCTAAGTTTGGCTTATTCTTTTTTATAGAATAACGTCCCAACAAGCTTAACTTAAACTCTGTTGATGGCTGATACGATAAACTTGGCTTTATGCTGTAGTAGTTAATATCATATTCACGTCCGCTCGTATAATCCGAAGTATTCACCTTTTCACCATATTCCGCATCTAAAAGTATGGCATACTCGCGCCTTACATTCCAGCGCGACCTCATTTCATGCGAACGTTTTAATCTTCCTTCAAACCCATTAGTAAGAAGCGTTTTGTTCCTCAGTTCCAAAAATGTATAATCCACACCAAATTTGGAGTTTGTTCTATTGAAAAACAAAGTGTTGCGCCAAGAACTTGCCAGAGAAATGAGCGTAGCATCATCAATATTGGTGAGAAATGAATTAAATCTTGTTTCTATCGTTTCGCTATTAGTTTTCCTATCGATACTAAAACTCGTCTGGTTATAAAATTTTGACATCAATCTTCTGAACACCAACCCACGTCTTCGTCTCCCCCTAACAGAATCGGTTGCACAGGTTCTCGTTTTCGGTTCCAACTTAACCCTCCAAATAGATTTCGGATCCAGAATCAGAGTTTGCGCTAGTTGATTGGTATAAGTTCTTACATATTCATTGGTTGGAGTAAAAACTCTGATGTGGTCCGCCTCATAACCAAAGGCGGCAACCTCAAATTCGTTCAACCCCTTAACACTGTCATTATCGTAATCATTCCAAACATAAACTCCCTGGCCAGGTTGTACCTGCAAATAAGCAAACTGTCGTTTCAGCTCCAAGCCACTTCCTACCTCGTAATAAGTTGTTAACCTGACTGATTTTTTCAGCAGATTTAGTGAATAATCCAATCGACCGATCATCGTTTTATCCGGTTTCTGATTCGTCAATTCGTCATTTTGAATCACCAAACTTCTATACTCCAACCTGCATTGAAGGGTATTGCGCGTATTATTTAATAAACCGGCAGAAAACCCTATATGATCAGAATTTGTAGCGCTCATCAAGGCGTTATTTCTAGCCTTCCGATCAAATCGGTTACGGTAAAAAACCTCTGCCTCTATCTTTGCCGAATCCCCATTTTTAACAAAAACTCTCCAATCGTAAAACTGATAGCTTGTATCCGCCAGAGAATCTGATTTCATCCTGGAGAATTGCAAGTTCCTTTCGTGCTCATCCTGAAAGCCAATACCAAACCACTTGGTTTTCTTTTCCAACAACGACTTATGCCTGATAAAATTACTGGTCCTAAAACCAGTCGTATTCAAATAACTACCCTCAAAAAAACCACTATAACCAGACTTATTTACTAGCGCGTTTAAATTGTTTTTCAGTCCTAAATATTCTTGACCAACCTGATAGTAATCCAAACCATACAAAACCTCGCCCCACGATTTTTTCGCCAGACCTATTTGCCCAGCTGCAATATGCTGATCGGATACAAAATCAACATTTCTGACATTCCAATTCCGACTAAATTCAACCGAACGGAATCTTTCCAAACTATTAAAGTTTCGGCCCATGCGCTCCAAATCTAAATTCAACACCAATCGTAAAGGATCGTATTGAGCGGTATCCAAAGGTTGGCTGAATGCCAAACGGGTCTTCCAAGCGTCTCCAACGTTGTCAGAACGATCCAGTCTTGAAAACGTATTAGCATCAAAGTTTGAAATTGCTCCCTCAACAAACAACTTCAATTTATCTGAAAACCTGTAATTAGAATTAAGGGTAACCAATTGCCTTTTCTTCGGGGTAACCAAAACCCTTACTGGCTCATAGTTGCCATTTCTGTGAATAACACCATTTATGGTATCAGGAGCAACCCAACGAAACACTCTGCCCTGAGCAGAAAAATCAGCTTGAACGTAATTTCCGTTTTTCGCACCAACATTGCTAAATGTTAACCGAAACTTGGCCGAATCTGGATTTGTAGAATAGCGGTAAATCGAATATCCCAAAGAGTCCAACTTGCTATACAATACCTGATTGGCACTATATTCTACCGAATCCACACCGGCATAAAACGCTTTGTGTATGCTATCTCCCACCTGAGCAAGAAACTGCTGCTGCGCTAGACTTAACTCCTGTTGAAGCGGCTGGTTTTTTGCATCCTGCTCTGAGTAAATTCCCAAATTGATATCCCAATTTTCTTTCTCCCAAGAATTTCCAAATTGCACCAACGACCGCGCATAATTTTTATCGGAGTATTGAAATTCTACAACAATTCTTCTATCCTTCGTAATCAACTGATTGGTGGTAAATGTTACCTCTGCCGTATTGTAATCGATCGTGTAATCATTAGCCTGACCGCGTTTCAATTCCTTACCATCTATGTAAACCGACTCCGTGCCAGATAAAATAATAACGAACGCCTCGCCCTCGCTTCCCCTCAGCCGATAAGGGCCTTGATTTCCTTCAACGCCTTGAATGACATTTCTCGCAAACTTCCCTTTGGAAATCGCTCCGCTTAATTTCGCCTTTGTTTGTAATCCAGATTTGGAAAAGGGGTCCAATATCCTTGTAGTGATTGATGCTCCCTGAGCTCTTTTATTGTAGCGCATAAAGTACCCTGAACCATTCTTCAGCCAAAAATCGCCAGCTCTAACGCTAGAGAAATCATCATACACTTTAATAAAAACCTGATCAAAATCCTGCAGCTGTTGCGTATTTCCCTCTGGCTGGATCGGAATATTGTCATCAGAAATAGACGCCACTACTTTGAATCGATGAGAAATATTTCCCGTGAGCTCCAAATTCAAATTAGAATTGACCGACAAATCCTGATTATTACCGACCATAATTCCTCTAGAAATACTCCCAGTTTTATTAAGATAACCAAGATCAAAAACTGAAGGTCTGCTATCTTCAATGTTTATTTTGAATGCTTGATTATTGCTCTCATAAAGTTGCTTCAATTTTTCGGAATCCTTATGGAAGTATGGTTTTACAAAAGAAAATGAAAACGCTCTGTAGCGAACCATAATAGAATCCGTAGGAAGGTTTTGCCCTTTCCAAATAAGCCGGCCGCGAACGTGATCCACTTCAATATCCTCTCCTAACGAATCGTTAATCTCCACGGAGTTAAAAACGATGCTGTTGGTGTCGAGCTGAACAGTATCACTTGCGAACCAAATATTTTTACGGAATAAATTTGATGACACCTGCGCGTTTATGTCAACCGACCAACAAATCGCCAACAAGCAAACCAATATAGTATTTCTAAGCATTGCCATGTCTGGTGAACACAGAGTTAACCAGTTTGTAAAGTTAACGCGAATCAATAGAAAATAATATTAGACCAATCTCGGTGGAGTTACTAAAACCAGAATTTGTAGCAATGGCAATCGAATTTCAATTTAAAACTATGGCAGTCGAGAAGTTTGGCACCCCCGAGTACCTTAGGATTTAATGGTGTATTGCTAAAATCCACATCCGTTCGTCTTGGAGGAAGTTTTCTTAGCCAGCCTTTGGCGAATGCCTGATCCACTCCATTCAACCAAACTTAATTGGGCAGAGTCCTTTCGGAGCTATAAACTTATCAATTAGTGCCTAATAACTTAATCCTAATTTTTGTAACATTCCATTATCAATACCGCACTGTGCAAAATTTTGCTAGTACGTAGCCCAAATCATCCAATTCAAACACATCTTTGTAACAAGTACTTAATTCAAGTTAGAATGAACAGATTGCCATTGATTGTAGGAATTTGTTTGGCTTCTTGCGTGCCCGCGAGAAAATTTCAGGATTTGAACGCCAAACATAAGGTTTGTGCTAAAGAACTAGCCGAATTCAAAGAAAAGTCGACCACGTACGAAGAGGAAAACAACGAAATGAAGTCGCAAATCGAGCAATTCAACAAACAAGTTGGAATTCTAAAATCAGATACATCCATGGTTGGTCGATCCCTGCGAAAGAAGGAATTGCAGTACGACAAAATCACGAACCTTTACGAAACTTTGCTCGACAAATACAAGCAAAACGACGCTCTGAATCAGTCTGAAAGTTTAAAACTTCAAGGTGAACTGGCCAATACGCAAAGAAACCTTCAGGCCAAAGAAGATGAACTCAAAAAGCTTGAAACAAATCTAATGGCACTAAAAGCCGACTTGGAAAGCAACGAAAAAGACCTTAAGAAAGCTAGTGCAGAATTAAAACAACGGGAAGCCCGGGTAAATGAACTTCAATCGATAATTGATAAAAAAGACGCAACTTTAAAAGAACTTCAGAATAGGGTAGCCAATGCCCTACTCGGATTTAAAGACAAGGGACTAACAGTGGAAGAAAGAAATGGCAGGATTTACGTTTCAATGGAAGCCAAGTTGTTATTTGCCAGCGGTAGCGCAAAAGTCAGCACGGAAGGAAAAATGGCGTTAGTTCAACTGGCAACAGCCATTGAGACGGAGGAAGATATCAACGTATTGGTAGAAGGTCACACAGATTCGGATAAAATGAATGGAAGTGGTAAATACAAGGATAACTGGGATCTAAGCGTAGGGAGATCTACAGCTGTTGTTAGGATAATGACAGAAAATAGCAGCATCAATCCAACACGACTAACTGCCGCGGGAAGAGGTGAATTTGCACCAGTCGATCCGGCAGATAGCAAAGAAGCCAAAGCCAAAAACCGACGCATTGAAATCATTTTAATCCCGAAACTTGATGAACTTTTCGAGATTATCTCTCAAAAAGAGTGAGCCCCGCACAACTGTAGCGATACTACTGCAGACTGGAGCTCCACCAAGGTATACTATCATTATTGAATAATGACAGGTTTAACAGCTACACCGTTTACTGTCCTTACGAACAGATGATATGTACCAGAAAGATCTTCTTTAAATCGGATTTGACCCAGCTGGCCACTTAGCCTGCCAGATTGAATTAGACGCCCGTACGAGTCATTCAACTGATAAACAGCACCATTTTCAAAATCTCCGGATAGATTTATCAGTTCACGCGTAGGATTTGGATAAACATGAACCGAAACTGATCTGAATTTGCCAATCTCCGTTGTATTTCCACCACAATCCTGGACATTAGATAACTTGGCCATATCCGCGCCAATTGCTATAGCCGCCTTAGTCATTTTTATAAAATAAGGCATATGCAAATTCGCAACGCGATCATTCGCGGTATGGTAGTTAGGATTTAAATCACTGTAACTTGCCCCTTAAGTAAACATAAGTGCACCAATACCCTGTTTCCAAAGTTCACCATGATCGCTAACGTCAAACCCGGGATAAATCCTATTCACCGCCAGTCCAATCTGGGATTGGTGGTTGGCAATGACCTTAGCCGCATTTTCTTCCAATTGGATAGAATTCCCTTTGTCTGACATATGAATTGGAACATCATTCTGCCCATTCTTGTCATATCCACATTTAAAACTGCTATAATCTGATGATCACTCGGTATTTTTGAAACATAATGTCGTGAACCAACTGTTCCGGTTTCTTCCTCATCAAAGAATACAAAATCAAGAGTATAGTCAAAACAATAATCTTTAAAAACCCTTGCCATTTCAACCAAGGCGGTAACGCCAGTTCCGTTGTCATCCGCGCAATAATTTGCTGCTGCATCGTAATGAGCACAAATTATTACTTTCTTGTTCGGATTCGTCTTTCCCAATCGAGAGGCAATGATATTGTTGCCAGTAGCATTGAACTTCTGCCTTTCAATTTTATAGTCACCAAAATTTGTAAACTTATTAACCAGGTAGTCGGCCGCGTTGTCGTTATTCCCTTTGGTTCTATCCATCAGGGAAACCGAATTACCATTGACAATGGTCGTAACTTCTCCAGTAAATTCGTTCAATGTTAAATCAAGACTATCCGAGTTTACCAAATTAAGGATGTCAGAAATTGTTTGCCCATAACTTCCATAGAAAACTAGGGCCATCATCGTGGTTATCAGTGTTTTCATAATTTCAAAGATATATCCACACGGATTGTCAGGCAACTTTCCTCTGTTAAAAAGACTTAACCAACCACAAAAAAACTTTGATTATAAACATGTTACACCAGAAACAACTCCAACCCAAACAACATACGACACAAAAAAAGGCACCGTTTTGGTGCCCTTTTCTTCAATATATACAGCCGATTGCTAAACCGGATTCTATTTCTCAATTTCAAAAGTATCCATGAACTTCGTTGTGAACTCTCCTTTTCTGAACTGGCTATCCTGCATTAATTGCAAATGAAATGGAATGGTGGTTTCAATACCCTCGATTATATATTCACTCAACGCTCTCTCCATCTTAGTGATTGCTTCCTCCCGAGTTTGAGCGACAGTTATTAACTTAGAAATCATCGAATCGTAATGCGGTGGTATAGAATACCCAGCATAAACATGGGTGTCAACTCTAATTCCGTGTCCGCCCGGAGCATGATAATGAGAAATTGTCCCAGGGCATGGCCTAAAGTTATTTAAAGCATCTTCGGCGTTAATTCTACACTGGATTGAGTGCATTTTAGGAAAGTAGTTATCTCCAGAAATATGGCATCCTGCTGCAATCTTAATTTGCTCTTTGATTAAGTCATAATTAACGACTTCCTCTGTAATAGTATGTTCCACCTGAATACGGGTATTCATTTCCATGAAGTAGAAATCTCGGTGCTTGTCAACAAGAAACTCTACCGTACCCACCCCCTCGTAATTCACGGCTTTAGCTGCCTTTATCGCCGCCTCTCCCATACTAGCTCTTAGCTCATCTGTCATAAATGGTGATGGCGTTTCTTCCACCAACTTCTGGTGTCGACGTTGAATTGAGCAATCTCGCTCCGATAAGTGGCAGATATTTCCCTGTTGATCAGCCGCAATTTGAATTTCAATATGATGTGGGTCCTCTACGAATTTCTCCATGTACATTCCATCGTTTCCAAATGCCGCAGCAGATTCCTGCCGCGCCGAATTCCAAGCCTCCTCAAGATCATCTTCAGAAGCAACAATTCGCATACCTCTACCGCCACCACCAGCAGTAGCTTTTAACATTATCGGATACCTGATCTCCTTTGCACAAGCTTTTGCATCTTCCAACGATTCCAAAATTCCGTCTGAACCAGGAACTGTAGGCACATTAGCCTTCCTCATTGTCTCCTTTGCAGAAGCCTTATCCCCCATCCCTTCAATTTGCTCCGGAAGTGCACCAATAAACTTTATTGAATGCTCCTGGCAAATTTTGGAGAATTTGGCATTCTCCGACAAAAAACCATAACCCGGATGAATTGCGTCAGCGTTTGTTATTTCAGCTGCGGCAATAATATTCGGAATATTCAGATAAGAATCTCTACTTGCCGCCGGACCAATACAAACCGCTTCATCTGCAAAGCGAACATGCAGACTATCCGCATCAGCTGTTGAATAAACAGCAACGGTTTTAATATTCATTTCCTTACAGGTACGAATTACCCTTAAAGCAATTTCACCTCTATTCGCTACTAGTATCTTTTTAAACATAAAAGCCAAGTAAATTAAGTGGCCGAAACCAAATAAAGATAACGACCAAGCAGTAAGGGTCTAGGAAGGATCTACCAAAAATAATGGTTGATCATATTCAATTGGTGATGAGTCATCAACTAGCACTTTCACAATCCTTCCGCTAACTTCTGATTCAATTTCGTTGAAGAGTTTCATAGCTTCAACAATGCAAAGCACATCACCTTCTTTCACTGTATCTCCAACTTCTACAAACAAAGGCTTGTCCGGTGTTGGTCTTCTGTAGAAGGTTCCAATCATAGGTGATTTCACGGTAATATAGTTTGCACTATCGTCCGATTTAGATTCAGTTTCAGATGGAACCTTTGTATGCTCCTGTACTGCCGCAGAAGAAGCTTGTTCTGGTACTGCTGCTGGAGCAACTGGCGCTGCTGTCAATGGAGCAGTCATTGGCGCTGTAACAACAGGTATTTGCTGCTGTACAACTTGAGTTTCACCTGGCACATTGGATTTCTTTCTTGCCAGCGAGTCCGACTTAATAGTAATCTTGAAATCTTTCTGTTCAATTTCGACCTCATTAACCCCTGCTTTCGCTACAAATTTTATAAGATCTTGTATTTCAGTTAATTTCATTCTTCCCTCATTTATTTTTTCACAACGAGCTGCAAATATAAGAATAATGCCCCTTGCGGTATGATTTCACTACTTCTGAGAACCGTCGTAAGCCCACTTTAAATAGACAGATCCCCATGTAAAACCGCCTCCAAAAGCTGACAAAACAACATTATCTCCTTTTCTCAATTGACTCTCCCACTCCCAAAGGCAAAGCGGAATAGTACCAGAGGTTGTGTTTCCGTATTTCTCTATATTAACCATGACTTTATCAGTTGATAAACCCATTCTTCGTGCACAGGCGTCGATAATTCTCAAATTGGCCTGATGAGGAACTAACCAATTGACGTCTTCACCTGTTAGATTATTCCGTTCCATAATTTCAACAGAAACATCGGCCACACTGGTAACAGCATGTTTAAAAACCACCTTTCCGTCTTGGTAAATATATTGCTCGTCTGAGCCTACGTTTTCCTTTGTTATGGGAGTTAACGATCCTCCTATCTTTTGTAACAAATATTGCCTCCCAGAACCATCATTTTTCATTATAGTGTCAAGCACACCCAAACCCTCATTATTTGGCTCCAACAACACTGCTCCGCCACCGTCTCCAAAAATGACACATGTAGCTCTATCTTTATAGTTGACAATCGACGACATTACGTCTGCGCCTACAACTGCAACTTTTTTGTATTTTCCAGTCTCAATAAACTGGCTTCCTACCGTTAGCGAATATATAAATCCAGAACATGCAGCGCTTACATCAAACCCCCAAGCGTTAGTTGCGCCAACTTTATCGCATATCACATTAGCTGTTGATGGAAACCTGTAATCACCTGTTACTGTACCTACTACAATCAAATCCAATTCTGATGGTTCGATTCCCCGTTTTTCACATAACTGGCGAATCATAATGACTCCCATGTCAGACAAAGCCTTTTCTGGATCCTTCAAAATACGACGTTCTTTGATTCCCGTTCTTGTGGTAATCCACTCATCCGTGGTATCTACCATCTTCTCAAGATCAAAATTTGTAAGCTTATCTTCTGGAATATACCCCGATACGGATGTAATTGCTGCGGTTGTTTTACCCATTATACAAATGCCTCTTTTATCTTATCTGATAGGTTTGAATGAACAATTTCTTTCGTCAGGCAAAGTAAATTTTTTATTGCTTTCGGGCTAGAAATACCATGTCCAATCATTACTGGAGCGTTTACACCCAACACAGGTGTGCCTCCGTAGTTCTCATAATTGAATCGCTTAAAATAATCATCTAATAGTCCACGTCGTGCTATTAACGAATAGAAGGCTTCCGCCTCTTTTAAAACAACGTTGCCAGTAAAGCCATCGCAAACAATAACATCTGCCTTAGAGCCAAAAATATCCCGTCCCTCGACATTACCGATGAAATTAAATTCCTTAGTCTTGTTCATCAAATAATAGGTAGCCTGCGTTAGGAGGTTTCCCTTTTCAGACTCCTCGCCAATATTCAGCAATCCCACCTTTGGATTTTCTATACCGCATACATTCTGCGCATAAAGAGACCCTAACAAAGCAAATTGATTTAAAACATCGGGTTTGCAATCAGCATTAATTCCAACGTCGAGAATAATCCCTTCGGATCCATCCTCCTTTGGCAAAGCAGAAAGTATACAGGGACGAATAACTCCCGGAACCGGTTTAACCGTTAGCATTGAGCCAACCAACATAGCTCCGGAATTTCCCGCACTACCAAACCCATCAATTTCTTTCCGTCGCAGCAATTCAAAACCAACAGAAATACTAGAATTAGGGTTTTTAGACAGTGCACGAGCTGGATGCTCGCCCATTTCAATAACTTGATCAGTGTGAATTATCGTGAAGTCCGATTTATTTTCTCCCTCACGTTCTAAAATTTTGACAATCTCGCTTTCATCTCCTAGCAACACAAGTTCAACACTTGAACCCAGTTCTTTTTTTGCTAGAATTGCTCCGAGAGTCGTAGCTTCGGGAGCAAAATCCCCTCCCATTATATCCAGAGCGATCTTCACTGACGAAAAGTAGTAAGAATTTTTATTTGGCTAAAACCACAATTCCCAACAACTATTAAAGTGCTGCTTCTTTTTCCATAATCACTTTACCTTTATAGTAAAGCTTTCCTTCAGACCAATAGGCTCTGTGATACAAATGTGGTTCTCCTGTAGTTGGACAAAGGGCAATTTGCTGAGATGAAGCTTTGTAATGTGTTCTTCTCTTATCCCTTCTTGTCTTCGATATTTTTCGTTTAGGATGTGCCATTATTTTTCTTTTTCTAATTCAACTTTAAATTCTTCAATGCATTCCACCTTGGATCGGTATCTTCTGAATCCTTACTCTCCTCATCTTCTTCGACCAATAAATAGTCTGCAAGGTGAGCTAACATTTCCGGATTACAACCTCCATCTGGATGAATTCGTCTATTTGGAATAGCGAGATAAATGTGCTCGTAAAGCTGCCTTGAAATATTAAATTCAAACGCATCTTCAGGCAGACAAACCAACCTTTCATCGTCAACTTCCTGCTTATCTGTTAGCTTTACAAGAAAATTATCCTCCACCGATATTTCTTGTCGAAAATCTTGTAAACACCTATCGCATTCCAAACCAAGCCATCCACTCAGCACCAACTGAAAGGTTAAAAATCTCTCCGACTTCTCCATACTAACTTCGACCTCAAAATCTCCGGACCTAATTTCCGAATTCTCAAATGCCTCAAAGAACGATGTATCCAGTACATACTTAAACTGATGTGTCCCGATACTCAAACCGGAAAACCGAATTACATATTCATCCATCCGATCTGTCATCAGACATCAATTTAAGGGCTGCAAAGATAAAAAAATATTGTTTTTCAGTGCACCCAAATTGAAATAGACAAACCATTTCGAAAAATGCACTTGGAAACCACACCGTTTTGTTCCGATATTGCACCACAAACAAATTGCTTTTTCAAATATAAGATGGATTTTGAGTTTGAAAGTAAGTGGAGAGCCACAGTAAAAAAAGCCTCTAACCATTTCGGTGAAGAGCTGGACTTACAAACTATACTATTTCTAATTGGAGCTCAAGAATTGGGTAAAGGTTATTTAAAACTCAATAAGAACGAAAAAGTTGAGGTAATGCACATTGCTATCTGCACCTTGCTAGAACCGTACGGATACTACAATTTTATGGGGCTAGATGAAGACGGCTGGCCACATTTCGAAGCCAGCGACAAACTTCCCTCACTATCCAGTGGGCAACAAGACAGACTCATTAAAGAAGCTGTAATGGAATACATGGATAATTAACTCAGTGTTTAACAAAACATTTTATTCGCTCTTACAATCAGCTTCTCAGTCTTCTAAACTAGCCAAATCCCCAACAAACTGTTTAATTAGCTGTTCGCTTTGTTTACGACAAACCAACAACGTACCATCGCTTTCAACAACAATATAATCGCTCAGTCCTTCCAAAACCACCGTCTTACCATCCGGAACCTTTACCATATTGCCAGAACTTTCGTAAAATCTAACCTTATTACCGATCAATGCATTTTGATTCGAGTCGTGTTCAACATGTGTGTAGAGCGAACCCCAAGTACCTAAATCAGACCAACCAAATTCGGAGAGAACAACCTTAACATTATCCGCTTTCTCCATTACACCATAGTCAATCGAAATATTCTCTGCTTTCTGATAATTATCATCAATAAACGCCTGCTCCGACGAATCGTTGTAAAACCCTGCTCCTTTGGAAAACAACTGATTTATTTCAGGCAAATACCTAGAAAATGAATTGCTAATACTCTTGGCCGACCAAATAAATATACCTGAATTCCAATAGAAATTTCCAGCCGCCAAAAGCTCCTTAGCCTTTTCTAAATTAGGCTTCTCAGTAAAACTATCTACTTTCTGAACACTACCAATCTCTTTACTTCCATCAGCTGAAAACTGGATGTAACCATAACCGGTATCAGGACGAGACGGCTTAATCCCTAATGTCACTAGCACATCCCCACCCATAGCCTCAGCAATCGCGGTTTGAATTGTTTTGGTAAATTCCTCCTCTTTCGTCACCAAATGATCAGAAGGAGCAACAACGATACACGCATCAGGGTTTAGTGCATTTATTTTGTGCGTTGCATAGGCTATACAGGGCGCAGTATTTCTCATACACGGCTCGCACATTATCTGATGTGGCTCCAATTCCGGCAATTGTTCTGCCACCAACTCCCGGTATTCCTTATTTGTTGCAATAAAAATATTGCCTTTGTCACACGAATTGAGGAACCGGTCATATGTCATCTGAAGCAAGGTTCGTCCTGTGCCCAAAATATCGTGAAATTGCTTTGGAAATTTCTTTGTACTCATTGGCCAGAATCTACTACCGATCCCACCGGCCATGATTACCGCATAATTATCCTTCATAGATAAGCTCAAATTTATTTCTTCACGCTGATAGTAATTTCAGCACAATGCTCCGCATAAAAATAATTATTTACCCACTGGCTACCCAATCCAGCATTAGCTAGTCTCTACTTCGGCCATCGGATGGACACTATAGTATTTCTTGAATATACTTGGACCGGCAGCTCGACATCGGTAACGCGTTCGAACCAAAGGTCCCTTAACAAATTCACGCCCCGATCCTTTTAAAGTAAACCGCTCATTTAGCGCCAAATCTTTAACAAATAATTGAGCCCCTGTTTGCCCATCATATTTTCGAAGCTCCGAAAGCAACCGACGATCAGAAAATGTAGAAGCATAACCTCTACTAACATGATGCTTAACACAAATATCCAAAGGCGGAGGAAAAATCCCTACACCTAGCAGCGGCTCCATTAATTCCCTAAACTGGTTTTGCCATTCCTTGCCATGAGGTTTGACTTTAGATTTATATTGGTTCCAAACCACTAAATGCGCAATCTCGTGAATCAGTGTAACCAGAAAATTATATTGATTTAAATTAGAATTGACCGTGATTCTGTGTCCAAGATTACCATGCGGCGCCTTATAATCTCCAATTTTAGTTGATCTTGGTCTAGTTATCCTTAAAGTACACTGAAACTTGTCCAACAATTCTGAACAATAATTGACCGCCGGAATTGGAACGGAACTTTTTAGTGCTTCTCTTGAAGATTTAGACATTGCGCTGAACCTCTTTCTTTGAGCTCCAGGTCGGACAATCGTTGCACCCATTTTTTTTACCTCGACATCCACCTATCAACGTCGCAACCATCAAGATAGCAAACACATACATTACTCCACTAATTCTAATCCTAATTGATTTAAAGCCCATCATGTTCAAAATTATGAATTACAGAGTTATTAACGGTAATGATTTAACCTTATTTTCGCACAGAATCGCAGGATGCGAAAAATCGTAAATGTCTTTTTTTCAATATATTGGTAAATACTCGCTAATGCTCTCAGCATGCTTCTCATGGCCGGACAAGTTTTCTGTCTTTTGGAACCATGTTATGAAAGAGATGATTCGTCTGGGAGTCAAATCTTTAGGCATTGTCATTTTAATGTCTGCTTTCATGGGAGGAGTGATTGTTATTCAGACCAATGCCGCAATCGATAGCCCATTAATTCCAGCTTACACTGTGGGATTCACCACAAGACAATCGGTAATATTAGAGTTTGCCCCTACCATTATCTGTTTAATCCTTGCAGGAATTGTTGGGTCGAGTATATCCTCTGAACTAGGAACTATGAGAATTACGGAGCAAATTGATGCCCTTGACATAATGGGCGTAAATAGCGCTTCTTTTTTAATCCTACCTAAAATTATTGCCGCGGTTATCATTTTTCCAATATTAATAATGTATAGTATGGCCACAGGTCTAGTTGGAGGCTGGTTAGCATGCCAGAGTCTTGACAATATTAGCTCTCAGACCTATTTAATGGGCCTTCAGTGGTATTGGGATCCATTCTATTTACAATACGCATTGATCAAAACCGCAATTTTCGCTTTCATCATAACTTCAGTGTCTGCTTGCGAAGGCTACCATGCAAGTGGCGGGACTCTCGAAGTTGGTAGATCAAGTACAAAGGCCGTAATCTACAGTTGTATGACTATTCTTCTAACCAATTACGTGATAACCCAGTTATTATTACTGTAGTAGTTTGATAGAAGTAAAAAATATATTCAAGGGGTTCAATGGCGTTGAAATTTTGAAGGACGTTACCTTTACTTTTGAAGCCGGAAAAACCAATCTTATCATTGGTCAAAGTGGATCGGGAAAATCCGTATTAACCAAATGCATCGTTGGCTTACTTGATCCAGATAGAGGACAAGTACTTTACGACGGAAGAGATTTGGCTGCGATGAAAGCCAAAGAAAAGAAGGCGATCCGAACAGAAATCGGAATGCTATTCCAAGGTGGTGCGCTGTTCGATTCCATGACCGTTATTGAAAACGTAGAGTTTCCCTTGCAAATGTTCACCAAAATGAAACCCAATGAACGGCGAGATCGCGCTAGATTTTGCCTTGACAGGGTGAACATAAAAGACAAAGACGGCCTTTATCCCGCAGAAATAAGTGGTGGGATGCAGAAACGAGTTGCAATTGCACGCGCAATTGCTATGCAGCCCAGGTACTTATTTTGTGATGAACCAAACTCCGGCTTAGACCCTGTTACTGCAATTGTAATTGATAATCTGATTCAAGAGATCACGCAAGAGTTCAATATAACCACAGTCGTAATTACACACGACATGAACTCTGTACTAGAGATTGGCGAAAATATCATGTTTATCAACAAGGGAGAAAATTGGTGGGTAGGTGATCGCAACAGTATTCTGAAAACAGAAAATGAAGAAGTTAACAACTTTGTTTATGTATCAAAGTTTATGAGTCAATTCAGGGATCAGATTTAATTTCTTGACACAATTCAATTAAAACTCCGTTGGATGATTTCGGATGTAAAAAACAAACCAACTTGTTGTCTGCACCCATTTTAGGTTCGCTGTTTAAAATTTGAAATCCTTCGGCCTTCAATCTTTTCATTTCTTTTTGAATATCATCTACATCAAATGCAATGTGATGTATTCCTTCACCTCGTTTAGCTATGAATTTGGCAATGGCACTTTCTGGTTTGGTGGTTTCCAGCAATTCAATTTTGGACTCACCAATTTTTAAAAATGACGTCAATACTCCTTCCCCAGCAACTTCTTCTCGCTTGTAGGGAGAAACATTCAAAATCTTGGAATACGTTGCTTCAGCTTCCTTTAAATTTGAAACTGCAATTCCAATGTGCTCGATCTTCTTCATCCGAATCAACTTTATTCTACAAAGGAAAATAATTGGAAGAATTAAACCAGCAATTATAAACCTCTCATCCAAAAACTAAGAAAGCTCGCTAGGAGCACCTAACGAGCTTTCTTAGTTCCAACAGACACTAGTTTCAGCGCTTATTAAAATTTTCAAACTTGTTATCGTAATTTAGATAATGCATTCCACTTTTTAAACCTGAGCAATCTACTTGCTTTCCGTATCCTTTTTTCACTACATTTCCATAGGAATCGTAAACCTCAAAAAGTGACTCAGCATCAGAATCTCCACGTTTAAAACTTATTACGTCTCTAACCTTTTGTGGTTCAAAAGTCAATTCTTTGACTGCATGATAAAATCTAGCTTGCTGCGAAATTCTTGGCCGACCGGTATAATCAACCTGCTTTACACGGAACTTATTCTCCCCAGAATGCGGTTCGACTTT
This sequence comes from Flavobacteriales bacterium, assembly GCA_020631555.1. Taxonomy (GTDB): domain Bacteria; phylum Bacteroidota; class Bacteroidia; order Flavobacteriales_D; family Parvicellaceae; genus JAHDGY01. The sequence goes on from JAHDGY010000003.1 coordinate 74,027, forward strand.
AAAACTGTACTCCCTGCTAACTTTAGATCCAGCCCCTTCAACCTCCCCAATCTTAATCCATTTATTCCACCTATACTGCTCAACAATATAGGTTAGCTGACCGCTTTCGTTTTCTGTCACCCACTTCATTGTTAAATCATCATCAACCTTGATAGAGGTAACATCAAATGTGCTTTTTGGCTTAAGAACTTCCGGATTTAGTACCTTTGGTCCGCACCCTGCTTTATGGTAAAGCTTGACGACAACCGGATCCCCATCTTTCAATTGAAAGTTAGAGAAATCAATTTCGAAAGCACTAGAATTTATTTCGTCCGTTGTAATGTCACCATTAACAGTAACCTTTATGGCGCAAAAACCAACACCTGAACCAGCAAATGGATTTTGAACGTACAAATTCTTCCCCTGAAAATGTCCGTTTAGAACAACAATACTTTCATCTTGAGCGATCAAACCACCAAAACTGGATAATCCAACAAGAACAAAAAGCAGCAATTTTAGCATAATGTTAGTAACGGCTGGCGTTAGTATACAGCAATAATAACAGCTATTTTGGACATATCAAAATGGCTTATACCTTTTCAACATTACAACTACCTGATTACACGTCTATTACCGACTTATCAGCATGTAATTAACTATATAACTTACGCCAATTTATTTATTAAACGGTTTGTATCGGGAAGAATACGGCCATTACCAACCATAGGTTACAACAAATCGGCAACCCGTTAAAACCATCTGTAAATAGACTTGAATTTCTCTCCGAATTGCAAACTTTTCCGACCACCTGAATCAAGTAGATACGATATACTCTTCTGGAATTAGCGGCTCCATTTTGTATCTCATGACGAGCTGAATTGTGGCAACTACATCTTTTTCACAATATTGAATAATCCTATCCAAATCGTTTTCCTTGTAGTACACATTCGCAACTTGACTACCATCAATATCATCTTTAGGAGTAGGAATGTTCAGCACGTAGGTTAACAAATCGAGAGAAGTGTACGCCTTGTAATCTCCAAATTTCCATAACTCCATTGTGTCTAAGTGCTTTATTTCCCATGGCTTTTTACCTGCGATATCTAACAGTCCGGGTAATTCGACTCCAAGAATCACCATTCTGCGCGCGATGTACGGAAAATCAAACTCCTTTCCATTGTGAGCTCCAAGCAAGTGATCTGGACCATTAAAATGAGACTGGAGCAAATTGGCAAAGTCAACTAATAACTCCCTTTCATCGTGACTTGCAAAAGATTTTAACCGTACATGATTTTCGCCTTGCTTTTGAACAACAAACCCAACCGAAATGCAAACAATTTTTCCGAACTCAGCATAAATGCCCGCCCGATCAAACAACTCCTCGGCAGTCTTCTCCTCTCTTTCTTGGAGAAAAACAGTTTTTTTTGCCCACAATTCACGTCCTCGACTGTCCAATTCATCGTAACTGGAAACCGTAGAAACCGTTTCAATGTCCAAAAAAAGAACCTTAGATATATCGAGGTACTTCAGCAAAAGATCAAAACCTAGGAATTAAAAGCCGCTATCCCGGTGACGTCTAGTCCCGTAATCAATAAATGGATATCATGCGTCCCTTCATAAGTGATCACTGATTCTAGATTCGCCATGTGACGCATTATTGAATATTCATTTGTGATACCCATAGCTCCATGAATTTGGCGCGCCTCACGAGCAATATCCAAAGCCATTTCAACATTATTTCGTTTGGCCATAGAAATTTGAGCAGAAGTTGCCCGTCCTTCGTTTCTCAATTGCCCTAGGCGATACGTCAAAAATTGCGCTTTAGTAATTTCCGTAATCATTTCTGCCAATTTCTTTTGAATCAACTGAAACGATGCGATTGGCTTACCAAATTGAATCCTTTCCTTTGAATAACGTAACGCTAAATCGTAACAATCCATCCCGGCTCCAATTGCTCCCCATGCTATTCCATAACGTGCGCTGTCTAAACAACTTAACGGGGCTCCTAGTCCATTTCTTCCAGGCAGCAAATTCTCCTTAGGAATCTTAACATTATTAAATATTAATTCACCTGTAATTGACGCTCTCAAAGAATGTTTACCATGCATTTCTGGTGCAGTAAACCCTTCCATTCCTTTTTCAACCAATAGGCCATGGATTCTACCCTCCTCATTCTTAGCCCAAACCACAGCAACCTGCGATAACGGCGAATTGGAAATCCACATTTTAGAACCATTCAATAAATAATGATCTCCTTTATCCACAAAGTTGGTCAGCATTCCGCCGGGATTTGACCCATGGTCTGGCTCTGTCAAACCAAAGCACCCCAACCATTCTCCAGACGCCAATTTCGGCAAAAACTTTTGCTTTTGCTCTTCCGTTCCATACTTCCAGATTGGATACATCACCAATGAACTTTGCACAGAAGCAGTTGATCTTAATCCTGAATCGCAACGCTCGAGTTCTTGCATTAACAATCCGTAGGAAATCTGATCTAATCCTGCCCCACCGTATTCCTCAGGTATGTACGGACCAAAAGCACCAATCTCCCCCAAACCAGGTAATATATGTTCAGGGAATTTAGCCTTCTCAAAACAGTCTTCTATAATTGGGCTGACGGTTTCCTTCACCCATGCACGAGAAGAATCACGAATTAACTTATGTTCATCCGTTAGTAACTCATCCATCATGTAGTAATCATGTGCCTCAAACCTATCGGTGCTCATATTTGCAAGAATATTGGTGAATAAGGTAGCAAAGCTAAATAATCATTTGAAAAATTTAACATAATCCCCCAAAACTGACTTTTCTTAACAAGAAGCCACGATCATTCGGCAACAACTAAAATATTGGTAGATAAAATACTTCATTGCATCGAGTGAAGGCGTGCGAGAAAACAAATCAGATTTGATCAAAATTGAATAAAAAAAAGTAATTTTCAGCCCCCCCTGACTGAAAAGAAATAATCGTTTCAAAATTTCATTTTTAACATATCCAACCACTTAAAAAAAATCTATTATATCAATTGAGACCTTTGAATAATTCAGATTGAGGTTTTGGAAACTGTTTAGTGTGACTTTTTAACTGGTTTCTTTTTCGAGAACTAGCAGATTGTTTTTTGTGATTTTTTGCTTTTGGGGGCATATTTTGCCCTGACTTTCTTAGCCACCTAGCCTGATAATCAGCACCAGGTTGTTCCACTTTTTTGAAATTATGATACGATGTTCCTTTTCAGACACACTCTTCTGGACGGGTATCAACAAAAGTGTAAGAAGAACTCTGAAAATCAGAGGAGCTTTTCCAAACGAAGAAGCTGTGCTCGCGCTAATAACTAGCACCGCAAAAGAAAAAGGAGAAAAAGCTTATAAATACCCAATTCACAATTTTAAATTTGAACCTAAATTTTGATAATGGACTTATTAAATTATTGAAAACTCCAGCAATAACCAGACACACTAATCTGGACACTACCAAACTCCATTTTCAGGGCGGACTATTTTCTTACCAAAATAATTTCACCGCAATAGCAAGCCGTTAATAGACAACTCACCCACAGTAACGCCGTCTAATGCCAATCACTAGAATCAATGCTACCGAATCAAAATCCCTTTTTTGCCGATAATTGGGATTTCTGTTAAAAACTCAACCAATATTCATTGCTGAGTCCAAAAACCTCCTGATTTATTGGTTCGATCATTTTGAAATGATAAAGGATCTAGAACATCCAAAAAGTGTCGAAAAGTGGTAGTTTTCTTTTTAATTCCTTCTATTTCTCCGTAACCTCGAGACGAAATTAATACCCCTTCTAGCCTCTCATTACGGGTATTGATAAGATACACCGTCCAGTCCGATTCAGAATTCTCATCCTTGATAACATCAATTGCTACCCCCTCAACTTTCGGTATTTCAATATCCTTCAACATATTATTCAATCATCTCTAACGCAGCGTCAATGTGTTCAGTTAAATCATCTGGATGTCCAGTTTCATTTACCAACTTACGTGTTTCGCCGGTGCGCACAACAACTAAATCTCTTTCCGGAATTCCAATTACATATTGACCTAAAATTCCCCGTGCGTAAAAAATCTGCATCCCCTTATGCTTAGCGCACCACCAATGCCATCCGTATCGATTGTTTTGTGCTCCGTACTCATCTTTTTCGGTACCCGCACTAATTACCTTGTCAACGTACGCTTCCGAAATCAATTGTTTTCCTCCCCACCTGCCCTTGTTCAGCATAAGTTGTCCGATACGAGCAAAATCTGTCGAAGTGGCGTAAAAGCAACAGAATGCCTTTTCCATTCCATTTTCCTTATCCAAATTCCACAGTGCATCACTTTCAGCATTTAAAGGAGTCCAAAGCTTGCGTGCTGCGTAATTAGACAGTGGTTCCTTCACCGCCTCGCGAACTACAAAAGCCATCAGCTGACTATCTCCACTTTTATAACTAAATTTTTTTCCCGGTGTGTCCGTCAATTTCCGGTTACCAATTACCTCCTGCAAATCATCTCCATAATATGCTTTCGCATTGTCTGAAAATGGATTCTTTCCGCTTTCAATCCACGTTAACCCCGAACTCATTTTCAGAACATCTGAAATCTTGACATTCCTCCTTACGTCAGAACCTAAAACCGAAACATACTTAGCCACAGGATCATTTAAATCAGAAATACGTCCCTCTTCAAGAGCTATTCCTGCTAACAACCCTACTATAGATTTGGCAACCGAAAACGAATTGGTGGGAGTATTCGCAGAATAATCACTCCAGTATTGCTCAAAAAGCAACTTTCCCTGGTGCACTACCACGAATGAAGCTGTACTGATACTGTCCAACTTTTTCTCTGCCAACGCAGTCAATGAAACCTTACCATAATTCGGATGCTTTGTCCAAGGAATCGGATTTGCCGCTGAGATTTTTCTGTTTTCGAAAATATGGGACTCCGTAATGGAAGGACCAGACCGGCCGACACAGTACGTATTTGCAACCCCTTTTAAAAGATAAGAATGACCAGTACAAACCAGTAAAATGCAACAGACGGCTATTCCCCCCCCAACAGAGACAAGAATTTTTTTCAATTTGTTGAGCATAATTTAAATCTCGTAGTCAAAGTCGAACACATTTGCGAAGTTCAACTTCAGAGATTCTTTTACGCGAGTCATGTCAACAAGTTCCCCCAATTCCGATTGCATTGAGGTAACAGACTTATTTGTAATACCGCAAGGCACAATATTGTTAAAGTAAGACAGGTCAGAATTTACGTTAAATCCAATGCCATGCATTGTCACCCATCTGCTAGATTTAACACCCATCGCACAGATTTTTCTAGCACGCATTGGGTCATTTGGATCCAACCAAACTCCAGTTTCGCCATCAGAACGTTCAGCGTTAATTCCAAATTCTTTCAATGTTAGAATAACTGCCTCTTCTAAACATCTCATGTAGCGGTAAATATCGGTAAAAAAGCACTCGAGATCGAAAATTGGATATCCTACCAACTGACCAGGACCATGGTAGGTAATATCCCCCCCACGATTAGTCTGGACATAAGTTGCAGATTTCAATCCAAGCTCCTTTTCTCCAATCAATAAATTATTTTGATCTCCACTTTTTCCCAAGGTGTACACGTGGGGGTGCTCACAAAACAGCAAATAGTTTTTTGCCTTTTCCTGTGATTCTTCCGGAAATTTACGATTCCGAATTTTTGCGTTAATGTTTGCTTCAAAAAGTTCGGTCTGATAATCCCAAGCTTTTTGATATTCGATGGTCCCTAAATCCTGATATTCTACTACATTCATTTTATAACTTCGCCAATTCTCCCTTCAAGTAGTCAATTACATCAACCTCAATACTATCTACATTCTTCAGTTCGGACAGATACACAGAAACCCAGTCTCCAAACAAAATATGGTAAAGTGCCCTTTCCGTTTGAGTAGATCCTTTAGACCATATTTCGACATAATGCGGGGTGTACCTCGAAATAATCTCTCGATTGATTTTCATTCGCGTTTGAGTGCGCACAAAATCTGTTTCATTTCTAAGCACAACAACCGCCTGCATTTCCGACCCTCCAGCCCAGCCAACAAGCTCATTATGATTGTTTTCTGGCATTACATGATGCCAACACAACATTTTTGCATTTTCATTAATCTGCTGACGCATCCTTGTAGCCACTCCCATGAATGATGCATCTGCATAAATTACCGGCATCTTATTGTGCAACAAATTCGCAACATCGTTTGCTTTCGTTTTAATATCTTCAAGCTCCTCCTCTAACATTACAACGGCATCTTTCAAACTTTGCTTGAACTCATCGCCAATCAATCCATAATGTCGAAACATGAAAAATTGTTGAGTCAATGAAAATGTCAACATCGCCCGCGGAGACCTCCCCTCCGGAAGAATAATATGATTGTACCCTTTCTCCTTGGCAATTTCTTCCATTTTCCCGCCAGACGTAATGCAACAAATCTCGCATCCCGCCTTTTCTGCTAATTCCAAAGCATGCAATGTCTCCTCCGTATTCCCAGAAAAAGAACTGGCAATAACCAGCGTGCGATTACTCAAGAAATTAGGAACCCCATAATCGTTGTTAACCACAATGGGAACTTTTACCTCATCCGCAACTAACTGCGAAACAATCGTTCCTCCAATTCCAGATCCACCTAAACCAGTTATCAGGACATTGGCAATTTCACCATCGAATGATGACAAGGAGGCAGACTCCCCAATTTCAATTGCATGACTTATCTGCTGGGTGAACTGAGAAACTAAAGATTTCATAAATAAGGGTATTATAGCGGACTAAATTAGCAATTTCCATCTGAAAAAGAACACGTCAAATTAACCCCGATTCGTGTTGTAGTTTTAAGTCGATTTTATAACATCTCTCCACGTCCAAAGTTTGCCACTCCCCAATACAGTCAAATGCAAAATTGGGTAGACCTACGGTTTGTATTATCTTCGCGCAACTCGAATCAAATTAAACGCAGCAACATGGGAGCAGCTTTGTCAGAACAAGAATTGGTAAGACGTGAATCTTTAGCAAAATTGAGAGAATTCGGAATTAATCCATTTCCTGCAGAACTTTATCCGGTAAGCCATCTTAGTAAATCTATCAAAGCGAATTACGAAGAAGGCCAAGAAGTATGCGTTGCCGGTCGTTTGATGCGAAAAAAGGTGCAAGGAAAAGCCGCCTTTGCAGAACTTCAGGATAGCGAAGGTAGAATCCAAATTTACTTTAATCGGGATGAAATTTGCCCCGATGAAGATAAGACATTGTACAACGAGGTTTTCAAACGATTGCTCGATTTAGGGGATATTCTGGGTATTGAAGGAACATTATTCAAAACTCAGGTTGGTGAAATAACGATTCAAGTTAAACGGTTTACTGTTTTGAGTAAATCGCTAAAACCCCTCCCTCAACCTAGAACAGATCAAGAAGGAAAAGTTCACGATGCTTTTACTGATCCAGAATTAAGGTATCGTCAGCGCTACGTGGATTTGATTGTCAATCCTCAAGTGAAGCAAACTTTTATGACCAGAACCAAAGTCATGAATGAAATGCGACGATTTTTTAATGACAAAGGGTATTTCGAAGTTGAAACTCCAATTTTGCAACCTATTCCAGGCGGAGCTTCGGCTAGGCCTTTTATTACGCATCACAATGCGCTAAACATTCCCTTATATCTACGTATTGCTAACGAACTTTACTTGAAGCGACTAATAGTTGGTGGCTTTGACGGTGTTTACGAATTCGCCAAAGACTTTAGAAATGAAGGAATGGACCGGACCCACAATCCGGAATTTACCGTGATGGAAATCTATGTAGCATATAAAGACTACAACTGGATGATGGACTTTACGGAAGAAATGCTGGAGAATGTCGCGATGGCCGTGCATGGAAAAGCAGAATTCATGGTTGGCGAGAATGAAATCAGTTTCAAGCGTCCATTCAAAAGAATTTCTATGACCGATGCCATTAAAGAGCATACGGGCTTTGACATTACTGGAAAATCTGAAGAAGAACTCGCAGGCTGGTGCAAAGCAAACGGAATTGAGGTTGACGACTCTATGGGTAAAGGAAAACTGATTGACGAAATTTTCGGAGAAAAATGTGAACACACCTATATTCAACCGACCTTCATAACTGACTATCCTAAAGAGATGTCTCCTCTTTGCAAAACCCATAGAGAGGATGAGAACCTAACGGAACGATTTGAACTAATGGTTAATGGGAAAGAAATTGCTAATGCCTATTCAGAGCTGAACGACCCGATTGATCAAAGAGAAAGATTTGAGGAGCAATTGAAGCTTTCTGAAAAGGGAGATGATGAAGCTATGTTTATTGATCAAGACTTTTTGCGTGCCTTGGAATACGGTATGCCTCCTACGTCAGGAATGGGTATCGGAATTGATCGATTGGTGATGTTGATAACAAATCAAGCCTCGATTCAAGAAGTTCTTTTCTTTCCTCAAATGAAACCAGAAACTTTTGCTTCGGAAAACAAGATTGATTTAAAAGAAAATGAGCAAGCCATTTTTAACATTATCTCGGATAAAAAATCAATGGCATTGAACGACCTCAAGGAAGCAGTTGGCTTATCCAATAAACAATGGGACAAAGGGATAAAAAACCTTGGAAAACTGGGAATAACTAAGGTCGTAAAAACAGATGACGCTCTGCTAGTTGAACTAATCGACTAATCAAACATTAAGGCTAATCACCCGTTACCAAAGGAATACAATATCATAAAATACTGAAGCCTAGTAAAATAAACCAAAATTGCTGTAACTAAATTTCGGCATCATGCGTCTCAAATCAAATAGGAAAGCAAGATTGCTATTCTATGATTCCAGAGCAAAACCAAACAACTATTTAACTAGCAACAGAAGCCTCATTTTAGCAACTTCTTGGAATGGCTGCTTATCAAGAAAACTTGACATCATACTTAGCACTTAGTTTGTTCGATCAAGTCTATTGAATACGATTAAAAATGAAGTAATCTCGTCTGCAGAAATTTAGCTCAAAAGAACCGTTCAGGCACTTTGGAGTATAAGCAACAATTATAAAAAGAGAATTCGCATGGACGAAACTGTACAGCAGTATGTGCCGCTCATTTTTAGACGTTTTGAACACTCCAGCGAACAATCAATTTGCAATTATTATTATTCGCCACACAACTGCAATTAACATTTATTAACTTAAATTAAATCGCTCTTTCGCTAGGAGTAACGACCTTAGAGCTGTTAAACTTTGAATATAACGTTACGTCAATAGCTGGTTCTTTTAGTGACCATTCTTTTGTCGGTCTAAAACTTAAAAAATGAAAACTATGCAACTAGCCAGATCTCGGGCTTATTCAATTCCAATCCTCAAAGTAAAAGCAAAATTGACAGCGATTCTTAGTCTATTCTTCGGACTTGGTGTCATTGCCCAAAACGATAAACTTCCCGGAGATCCATCCTTACCATCTTCGAAACAAGAACTGGCTAAAATTGCCAAGTTGGAAACAAAAAAATATAAATACTCTGTTCGCGATTATTTTCAAAAGCCGAATCAATTCTCGTTTAAGTTCTCCCCTGATGGGCAATTTCTATCCTATAAGGAGAAGGACAAAAACGGCAAGAACCATGTTTATGTTAAAAATATTGAAAGTGGCAAAATTAGTCGCGCGATTGAAGAAGGTGAAAACTTGATTCTAGGCTACTACTGGGCAAATAGCAACCGTTTGATATACTTAAAAGATAAGGGAGGAGATGAAAACTACCATTTGTTCGCTGTGAATATTGATGGCAAAAACGACCTAGAACTAACCCCCTTCGAAGGAGTCAAAGCAAGTTTTATTAGCCTACTTAAAGACCAAAAGGAGTTTGTGATAATTTCCATGAACAAAACTAACCCACAAGTTTTCGAACCTTACAAAATTAATATCAACACCGGTAAGCTAGAAAAGTTGTTCGACAACAAAGATCCTATGAATCCAATTGTTGGTTACGAATTTGACAAAACCGGCAAACTAAGAGGATACACCAAACAAGTAAATGGAACAGAACTCTCTCTCTATTACCGATCCGATAAAGAATTCTCCAAGTTGAAAACAACAAATTGGCGAGATGATTTTCATATACTTGATTTCGACTACACAACCGATTACGAGCACGACGCTTTTGTTAAAACCAATTTACATAGCGACAAATCGGAAATTCATTTATATGATCTGAAAGAAAAGAAGACGATTAAGAAACTCTTTAGCGATAACACCTTTGATATTGGCGGAATAAGTCGATCACGAAAAAGAGGCTACGAAATTGACTACTACTATTACACTGGTGAGAAATCAGTTTCGGTACCTGTAAGTTCTACCTTTAAAAAGCTTCACAATAAATGTATTGCGCAATTTAAGGGTCTAGAATTTAATATAGTTAGCACTACGGACGACGAAGATCGGCTTTTGATATACGTTTCAAGCGATAAACTTTATGGCGTTTATTACGTGTACGATGTTAAAAAGGATGAGTTTAAAGAAGTCTTTAACCTGATGCCACAACTCGATCCTAACGACATGGCTGAAATGAAACCAATTAAATTCAAGTCGCGAGACGGACTTGATTTGTATGGCTATATAACCATTCCTAAAGCTGCCGCCAAGGGTAAGGTTCCAATGATTGTAAATCCTCACGGTGGACCATACGGACCACGAGATTATTGGGGATTTAATCCAGAATCTCAGTTGTTCGCAAGTAGAGGGTATGCGACTTTGCAAATTAACTTTAGAGGGTCCGGTGGATATGGAAAAAAGTTATTCTTAGCTGGATGTAAGCAGATTGGCAGAAAAATGCTCAATGATTTGGAAGATGGTGTAGCTTATGCAAAAACCTTAGGCTTCATTGATGAACGTAAAATTGGGATCTTCGGGGCAAGTTATGGAGGGCTGGCTACGCTGGGAAGTCTTGTAAAAACTCCTGACCTGTACACATGCGGCGTTGATTACGTTGGCGTTTCCAACCTATTCACTTTTTTTAAATCATTTCCTCCGTATTGGAAGCCCTATATCATGAAAGTTCGGGAACAATGGTATGATGAAACTTCGGAAGAAGAGAATAAAATAATGAAACAAGTATCACCTGCACTAAATGTAGATAAAATCACTAAACCACTTTTAGTGGTGCAGGGAGCGAACGACTCTAGGGTTAACATCGACGAATCTGACCAGGTAGTAAAGTCACTGCGGAGTCGGGGTGTCGATGTTCCTTACATGGTAAAATACGATGAGGGGCACGGATTTAGAAAGGAATCCAACCGCATTGAACTGTACGAAACCATGATGGGCTTTTTCGCAAAGCATTTGAACTAAAATCTTGAGGGCTTCCGAAAACAACAATGCCGGCAATTGGAAAATCAAAAATGCCGGCATTGTTAAAATCGTTTTTTAGCTAATCTACTTTTCGTAAGCCAATTTTAAGAAATCATCGTAACTCACTTGCTCCTCATCAAGCTTGATGGTTTCCTTCAAAAAGGCAATAAGCTTTTGATCGTATAGCATATCAAAAATTCGCTTCGCTTCATCTTGACTTTTCAACACCTTCAAAGCACTCTTAGTAAGCTCATCCTCTTCCGGAATTGGCATATTGTATTGGGCATAATTATTAGCGATTAGCCCCTTTGCAAATCCAAGAACCTCTTCCTCGTCTACCTGCAATTCGTTTTCCTCGATCAATTTTTTCTCAATCAACTGCCACTTCAAACTATCGGCATAATCATCGTATTCCTTATCAACTTCCTCTCTTGAAATTTCCTTTTCATTGGAAGCCATGATCCACTTTTTCAGAAATTCATCTGGTAAGTTCATCCCCAACTTCTCCGTCATTTTCTTCGAAAAGTCTCGTTTAAACAATCGGTCACTATCTTTTTCAAAACTCACTTCCAATTCCTTCGAAATTCTATCTCTAAATTCTTCCTCCGAATTGATGTTTCCCTCTCCGTAAATCTTATCAAACAACTCTTGATTCGTCTCAGCAGGTTGCATTTGCTTAATCTCCGTAAACGTAAAATTAAAGCTAGACTCAAGTCTTTCGGCTTCTTCCTTCGGAATACCAAGCATAGCCCCCATATCGGCAGCTCCGCGAGAGACCGATTTAGGATCTAAATTTTCAACGGTATCTCCAACTTTCTTACCAATAAAAGATTTCTTGATCTTCTCATCCTGAATATACTCGATCGACACTGTTGACGAATGACGAATTCCGCCCTCTTTTTCCGATCCATCTTCGGCAAGTTCTGCAAATAACCCAAGAATCATATCTCTTTCTTCTGCAACCTCCCCTTGAGTCAATTTTCCATATCTTCTTGCGAAGTCTTCTACCTGCTTATCGATAAGTTCGTCATCCACTTTCAGCTTAACATACTTATGCTTCTCTCTTTTAGAAAGTTTAATTTCAAAATTTGGTGCCAAACCGATTTCGTAACTAAACTCAAAATCCGATGGATTGTGCCAATCGTATTGCTCTGCCTCATTTTCCTTTGGCAAAGGATTCCCAAGTACTTCTAGTTTATTTTCTCTGATATGAGACTGGAGTGAAGAACTTAATACCTTATTGATTTCTTCCGCCAAAACAGAAGGGCCATACTTTTTCTTGATAACCCCAATAGGAACCTTGCCGTTTCTAAATCCCGGTAGATTCAACTGACTACGGTATTTCTTAAGCGACTTTTCGTACTGCTCCTTATAATCTTCCGGACCAATTTTAATCTTAACGACTGCATTCAATTCGTCAATGTTCTCCTGCGTAATATCCATATCTGCATAAAATAAAATGGCACAAACCCTTAGGTCCATACCAAATCAAAATAAACCTGTTTGTGACGATCTCCTTAAAAACTACAAGATCTTTCCTCCTAACCGCATGTAACGCCCATTAGGATAAACAAAAAGGACCGCAAAGGTAACAAATATTAAAAGGAACCAAATCTTTTACAAGACTTCAATACAAGCTAATTAGGCTTCAGCCATTAAATCTTTGTTAACGTAGACCAAGTTATCTCCTTTTGCATACTGAACAAAATTGTGATGATCAATAACCGAATAAAACGATAAAGCACAACCAGGCTTAAATCGATCGTGCAATTCGATAATAAGAACATCCACTTTATCGATCCAGGATTTGTAATTTTCTTCGAATAGCTCCTTTTCAGTACCCTCAACATCCAACTTCAAAATCCCTATTCTGTCTTCTCCTGAATTGGCAAGAACGCTTTCAATTGTAACCGCAGGAAACCCGTCCGGGTCATTTTCTTCAACCTGCTCTACCCTGAACCCTGTTTTACCAGAATCTGGATTGGAAATCTTCACCAATCCGTCATTTACCCATATCGCTGAACAAATACCTTCAAACTTCTCATATCCCCCACAGTTCATTTGCAAAACTTTAAAATTGGATTCATCCGGTTCAATAGAAATCGTTTTCACCCCATTAAATTTATTCATCAAATGCAACGCCGCATAACCAACGTTGGCCCCAGCATCGATAATCAACTTCGGATTTATATTCTCTGGCAAACGAAACTCTGTGTGCACAAAATTTTCGTAAAAGTTACTTACGTCCGAAGTTCCTAGACGGACATAAACTGGACGTTTGGCTTGACGGATATTAACCGAAATTAACTCCTCACCTTCAACAGGCTTTGCCAATGCCTTTGCAACCTTAGGGCCATCAATTAATCCAAATTTTGAAATTACAGGAGCGAAATGCTCAATCCAACGGACAATCTTCATCTTTTCAGAGGTTTGTGTAATGAAATTAAAACATGTTAAATGTAATACACTTAACCAATAAAAGTGATGATTGCTCTGGTTTTATTCAAATCAATCTCCGTTTGATATGGCGACAGTGAATTTTTATTTAGTCCGTAGGAATAGGGGAGAGCGCAAAACAGTTCAGGTTAAATACTACGATAAGTTGGCGGATGGACACAAAACCGACTTCTTTCGAAGCTTAAAATTGAAGGTATATCCCGAACAATGGAAGCCGACAATCGACAAAGAAACAAAGCGCGAAAAATGGTTGACGGATAAGGCTCCGGGCAGCTATGCGGTGAATCAAGAATTGGGGTTACTAAAGGATCGAATTTTCGAAGTCAGAAAACGATTAACGGTTACGGATAGGTATGGATTTAGTACCTACCCATCCATCGCTCAAATGTTGGAATCGTTTCATTCAGTGTTGGACGAAAATTCATCTTTAGAAAACATCATCCGCCAGCCGAAAGTAGACCCGGAACCAGAAGAACCACAAACCGAAGTTGGAATTACAGATTTACTTCAACGGTACATCGATGAAGGAGGCAGAGATGGAGAAATGAGTTTAGGAACTTCCCGAAACTATGCTTCGGCCAAGGATCATGTTCAGGCTTTTGAAAAGTTGCTGGATCGAAAGTTGACGTTGGACCAGCTTTCACGGAACACATTCAACGATTTCAAAGGTTATTTATTGAAGAGAAAAGATTACGGCGGAGCAGGCTTGTTAAACTACACCGCAAAGAAGTATTTAGGCAACGTAAGGGACGTTATGCGGAATTATGAAGTAGATACCCAGAGATGAACAAAGGTTACTTTAAAGGCGTTTATCCAACCGTAGACAACCAGATTGTGTTTGCCCTGTACGAAGAGTTGAACAAGCTAAAAGAACTCGATTTTCGGCAGCTAATGTTAGATCAATACTTGGTAAGATTTACCGATGCTCCAGACAATGGAGAATCCTTCTGGACTACCAAGGAGTTAAGTGAAATAATGCAGGTGACAACGGATACGATTTGTAAGTACGTCACTCAGCACAATTTACCAGGAAACCTTACCCCGATGGGAAGTATTGAAACTTACCAATTCGATAAGGAACGTGTGATAAATTTCGTTGTCCGTTACGGATGGTATCAAGATCGGAACCTATTAATTAATCGGTCGGCCATTTACGAGCGTGTGCGGGATTGGTATTGCTTCGCTAGTGAAGCACCTTTGAGGTTTTCCGACTTGAAAGCTCTTAATCCTACTGTTCATCTTCGTACGAGTTATGATTCCGGTGGGAGGCCTGTAAAGGCTGTTCACCTGTACCCTCAAAAAACAAAACGTCACCGGGTATTGCAGCAATTTCCATTGTCTGAATATTGCTTGTCTATTATGGATAAGTATTCGGACGAGGTTAACGAAAATCAAGTTTTGCCGATTGTCGAATCCAACGCTACGATTAACGAATCGCTAAACAAGCTATTAGAATTATCTGCGTTGTTTAACGACAAGGTTGTGGTGTACGAAGGGCGCGGCAAGGAGTTAATTGAATCTCCAGAACCTAGGTGGAAGGAATTGACCTTTCATACATCACGTCATAATTTCGGTACAAATATGGCCGCGCGCGGCATGGATGTGTTTAAGATTATGCAGCTAAGCTAAATTTGAGTTTCTTCCTATCTTACTCTTTTTCCAAAAAGAAAACCAGTACTAGCTGAAAGCATCATGGTTAGTACTGTTTCAAGCCTCTCCGTCATGGAGCCGTCTCGCACGGCAAAGATTATAATGCACAAAATTATAATCACCAAAGCAATTAAATCCTTGTAATTGTGATACACAAGTGCTTTTAGGCTAACATTAGGCTCCCTAACTCCTTGTATTCTTTTGTCATCAATGCGTGGCTCGCTCATAATTCAAGTTGTGAATGAGATGCTAAAAACGGAATATAACTGAACTGGCCATTTAAATAACCTCTACGAATTTCTTTGTCAAAACGCGGCTTAAATTCTGCCAAGGAATTTAACTTGCTAGCTCCAGTTTTGTCCTTTTCACAAAACCAAATTTCGTCTTGTCGGAATAAATCAAGATCCAGCAAATGAGACTCGTGAGTAGTAAAGATTATCTGACCAGCTTTTCGAGGTTCAGAATTGAAGTAGAGCGATAATACTTCTTTAATCAAAACAGGATGGAAACTTGTCTCAAGTTCGTCAATCACGAATACTTCTCCTTTATGCAAGGTGTGGTGAATTGCTGGTAATAATTCAAAAAGTCTCTGGGTGCCTTTTGACTCTTCACTAAATCTAAATGTTACAAGTTCGCCCGATTCATTTTGATGGATTGTGGATATTTTAGCAAAACTTAGTTGTTCCTCATCCTTATATGCACTGTATAAGTCGCCTTCAAACAGAAAATCTACTCCACTTAAAATTCCATCCAAAATTCCTTCCTCAATAGAGAGAGGCAGAGAATAGCCCAAGCTTTTTAAGTCAGACCGTGAGTGTTTAACAATAGAGAAGTCAGCAATTCCAACGTTCGCTTTTCTAATAAATTCTCGTGACGCATTTAAGAATGATTCATCTGTCAAAAAAGTGTGCGCAAGACCTACAGATGTTTCTTTAGATGCAAAAGAAACTATATTTAAAATCTGAGAAAACCATTTATACGGAAGTTCCATTTCCTCAATTTTTCGGTTGTAACCATCACTGAAAAATGTTTGATTTTCAGACAATTCCTCCGCGTAAAACTCCTCTCGATACTTCTCTTTGTTACTTTTTTTCCTATTCGGATTAACGGTAAGCTTTGTTTTGCCTTTATGAATTTTCCTTCTGAATATGAGAACGCTCGAACTGGCTATTATTTCAAATAACGATTCCATTGAAATGGCATTATCCGTAATTTCAAGAATATAATTGTATCGCTTATTTCCGCTTAGAAAATGAATATCAAACTTGGTTGGTCTTTTGGGAAAACCTGTAAGTTTAAAACCGGGAATCCTTAATTTTCTATCAACGTCCTTAATTGGATTGGTAATCAAATCTTGGAGGTATTTAAGCGCCAGCAATAAATTGGTTTTTCCAGACCCATTTGCCCCGTATATAGCGCTTGATCTCAAAACCTTTTTATCCCTAAATGAGGTCATGTGATTTTCATGCCGCTTATAATTACCCGCGAACATGTCAAACTTAATTTCTTCGTTTATGGACTTAAAATTCGAACAATAAAATGTCAATAGCATGTGTCATTTTTGTTTGTGTAAACGTAACTGTTTTGCTTTACACGTGAAAGTTTCACGTGAAAAAATCACATATAATTTTATTTATCGCAACTTTATCATGTGATAACGTTCATTTTCTTATCCTAGAGTCAATTTTCATTATCTGTAGTGGTCTAAAAAACTGGACAGGGAAAATAGAATAATTAAATTTCTGTCAAATGAAAAGAACACGACTAAAATTCAGTGCTTCGTTTAGGGGTTTGAAGTCCAACGGAACGAAAACTTACGCTAAGGAATTTATTTAAGTTCTTTTAGGACTTTGTATACTGTTGATTTACCAATATTCAATTCTTGGGCAATGGCTATTGCGCTATTTCCTTTTTCATTCATCGCTTTTACTTTCTTGCGGTCTACTGTGTGTATTCCGGTAAATTTGACCATGTAATTCCGGCTGAAAATGACCAGTCGATTCCGGATCAAATTGACCACTTTATTCCGGAGTAAATTGACCAG
>JAHDGY010000046.1 GCA_020631555.1 Flavobacteriales bacterium
CATTACGGTTTTGCAACTTTTTGTACGCCCAACCAGATACAAACTTGTACGCCCAACCCAAAACCACGCATCAAGATTACTTGCTGAAATATTACATTAAAGGGACTTTTAAAATAGACTTTGAACACTCAATACCTTTGATATCAATTATTTGAAAGGTTTCGAAGATGATTTAAGGGTTTTAGGAGGCCATAGAGACATTTTATGGACAAAAGATACCGGATTAGGACTTTTTGATTTTCGCTGGGCTGTCAGAACTAATTTGGACTTAGGACACGCCCATGGGGACTTTCAGGGCTTTTTAGCGCCGTTTTCTTTTAGGACTTTTTGATATTCCCCCCTTAAAAGCAAAGTAAAGGAGACAACTGTCCTGTGTTTTTTAAGCTACAAAAAAACCCTTAACTACTTAAAGTCAAGGGTTTTTTTGTTTTAGCGCTCCTTCTTGGGCTCGAACCAAGGACCCCCTGATTAACAGTCAGGTGCTCTAACCAGCTGAGCTAAAGAAGCGTGCTTTTCAAAAGCGGATGCAATTTTACGCCTTTGTTTTAAATTATGCAATACATTAGTGCAAAATTTTAAGACATACTAAGATGAGTTTAATATCCGTCGGTACCGTAGCGTTTGACGCCATTGAAACCCCAATGGGCAAAACTGACAAAATTGTTGGAGGGGCTTGTACTTATATTGGCTTAGCAGCTAGCTTTTTTACTAAAAATTCAGGAATCGTTGCTGTTGTCGGAGACGACTTTCCTGAGAGCGTTTTGAAGGGGCTTTCGGAGCGTGGAATAAATTTGGACGGACTGCAAATTAAAGAAGGAGAAAAGTCATTTTTCTGGTCGGGGAAGTATCATACCAACATGAATGTGCGCGATACGCTCGATACGCAGCTCAATGTTTTGGAGTCTTTTGATCCGATTATCCCAGAGTCTTATAAAAATGCAGAATACGTAATGCTTGGTAATCTCACTCCTTCGGTTCAGTCGACTGTTTTGGATCGGTTGGCTTCAAAGCCAAAGCTTGTTGTTCTTGATACCATGAATTTTTGGATGGACATTGCATTGGATGACCTTAAAAAGGTTTTGAACAGTGTGGATGTGCTTACGATCAATGATGAAGAGGCTAGACAACTTTCAGGGGAGTATTCTCTTGTAAACGCAGCGAAAGTTATTGCTGAAATGGGGCCTCGATATTTAATAATTAAAAAAGGTGAGCACGGGGCGCTCTTGTTTGGTGATGGTAAAATATTCTCTGCTCCAGCGCTACCGTTGGCTGAGGTTTTCGATCCAACTGGTGCTGGTGATACTTTTGCTGGAGGGTTTATTGGTTACTTGGCTGAATCGGGCGATTTGAGTTTTGAGAATATGAAGAGAGCAATAATTGCCGGATCGGCGTTGGCTTCATTTACGGTTGAGAAATTCGGTACGGAAAGATTAATGAATTTGACTAGAGAAGAAATTGACAATAGAATTCAACAGTTCGTTGAGTTGTCTCAGTTTGATATGAACCTTGTCTTTGGATAATTGGACGATTCGGCGATTTTTTAAATGAGCAATTAACGTTTGACAATTGTCATCCGCAATAAGTCTGATAAAAAACGGGGTCTAACCCCCACCGTCGTCGGTGATGATATTACAATTGTGAAGGCGGCTTTTGCTGCTTTTTCCTTTTTGTGTGAAGGAGCCACCTTTTTTGGCAGCGATCATTTTGTTGATTAGACGAGATCGCTCTTTGCGATTTTCCTCGCGAAGGATTTTGTCTCGATCCGTGTCGAAGTAACAAATCCCATCAACGAATGTTTTCTCTGCTTTGGCATAAATTGACAATGGATGATCTGACCAAATTACAACATCGGCGTCTTTACCAATTTTTATACTTCCCATTCGATCGTCTAAATGAAGCAGTTTGGCAGGATTTAGCGTTACAAGTTTAAGCGCGTCTTCTTCACTCATTCCTCCGTATTTGATTGCCTTGGCTGCTTCTTGATTGAGCCTTCTTCCCATTTCTGCATCGTCGGAGTTAATTGCTGTTAATACCCCGGCTTGATGCAGCAGTGAAGCGTTGTGCGGTATTGCTTCATTCACTTCATATTTGTATGCCCACCAATCGGAAAAAGTTGAGGCTCCGGCCCCGTGTTGCTTCATTTTGTCCGCCAGCTTGTACCCTTCAAGGATGTGCGTAAAGGTATTCAACGTAAAGTCGAAAGAATCTGCTACATGCATCAGCATATTGATTTCAGATTGAACGTAGGAATGACAGCTGATGTAGCGTTTAGACTGAATAATTTCATCCAAAACTTCCAATTCTAGATCTTTTCTTGGTTTAGGAAGTTCGCTGTTCTTGTTGAACGCATTCCATTTTGTTCGGTATTCCACTGCGCGGTGAAATCCATCATATAATACTTGTTCCACACCCATTCTAGTTTGTGGGAATCGAATTGTACTTAAGTCTCCCCAATTGGATTGTTTAACGTTTTCGCCAAGGGCAAACTTGATAAACTTAGGCGCATCCTCTACCAGCATTTGATCTGGATTTAATCCCCATCTCATTTTAATAATTGCAGATTGACCGCCAATGGGATTAGCGGATCCGTGGAGAAGCTGGCAAGCTGTTACACCACCAGAAAGGTGCCTGTAAATATTAATGTCATCTGAGTTGACAACAGTTTGAATGCTAACTTCAGCTGATATTGCTTGTCCGCTTTCATTTACTCCCCGACTTATCGCAATGTGAGAATGTTCATCGATTATTCCTGGGGTAACATGTTTTCCTTGCGCGTCAATAATCTGCGTTGTTTTATTTGGTGCAGATAAATTGGAGCCAACTTTCGCTATTTTGCCATTTGAAATTAGCAAATCGCTTTCTTCCAAAATCCCTGATTTTTCACAGGTCCAAATCGTGGCATTTTTGATCAAAACTGTTTTGGCAGAAGGCAGTGTGTCCCAGCCGTAAGGGAGGAACGGATAAGTTATAGAGCCAACATTCTGAGGTTCGGCAGCAAACTCTTGATTTTTTTGGTTGTTTGTATCTTGCTGGATGGCCTCTAGAAGTGAAGCTTGCCACTTTACCCATTTACCATTTGGTAGTTGTCCTTCACCTGTCCAAAGCCCTTGCGCTTCATCAATCCACCCTGATAGTCTGTAACTTTCCGAGTTTATATTCGTGCTGAAATGTAAGGAAACACTTCGGTCTTCTATTTTCAGTGTAGCCTTAACTTTCTTTTGTTTAACCACTTTAAACGGAGATTTAGAGGTGGGGTTGATTACTAAGTCACCGCTTTCAGATAGACTATCTTGAATTTGTTTGTAAACTAATGACGCTGATCTTTTTTCTGCTGTGTCGACAACCTTTAAAGTTCGGACTAAGCTGTCTATTTTTAGCTCATAAGAGCCTCCAACATTAATGTCGAGTGATTCTTTTATTACATATCGGTGACCCTGAATCCAATTTTCAGTTACACTGGCCTTACCCGTAAATGGATTCCCATCTACAATGATGAGGTTGGCCCATTTTCCTTTTTCAATCGTACCAAGATTCTGTTCCTGCCGGATAAGTTTGGCCGGAATAGTTGTAAGTGCGGCAAGAGCCTGTTCAGAACTTAATCCATGCTTTATTGCATTTCGGAGATTTGTCCAAAATTTGTTCTTCTTTTTCAATCCGGATGAAGTAATAGCAAATGAGCAGCCGGCTTTTTCCAGTTTCCCTAAGTTGGTTGGGGCAAGTTCCCAGTGCTTCATGTCTTTTAAGCTAACAAGCATTGCTTCATGAGGATTTTCTACCTCATAGGGTTTCGGAAACTTAATCGGTACAACCAGTGCAGCTTTTGTGTTGGCAACCTCATTAATTCGTTGATAAGAATCTCCGTTTGAGTAATAGACGTATTTTACGCCAAATTCTTTGGCTATTTTGTTGGCCCTTAGTAGAGAAAGCTTGTCTGAAATTTCAAAGAATTGCGGTAATTCTTGCGTTCGGTTAAAAGCTTTTAAGCTTTCGTTTGTTTCTTTTCTGTCTGTGCTGTTTTTATACCAGTTCGCATCATAATAGGTTTGTCGAAGCAGAGCAATGCATCCCATTAAGGATGAGGGATAGGATTGTTTGGAACTACCTTTTTTGAAGGAATATTGTGCAGCAGCATCAGTGCTCAATACACTTAAATTATGTTTGTGATCAAGAAGGGTTGTCAATACCGAAGTTCCTCTCGCAATTCCATCTTTTTGATATGTCAATACCGTTCCAAAACCAATATTTCGCAATTCCTCTGCACCCTTTTTAGCGTGCATGAAGTTCGAAATGCTCCGAAATTCAGCTTTAATGGCTTCGTTCCAACTGTATGGGCCTTTCTTTTTCGAATTAAGCTGCGGAGGAGAGCGTTGCGATTGGTTTTTACCTTTGGCTGATTTGGTATTGGTGATGCCATAAGTAGAGTTCAGTTCAATGAATGAGGGGAATACATGTTTGTTCTTGGCATCGATTACGACGGCATTGTTCGGGACGCTAACATTAACTCCTGCATCAACAATTTTATAGTCCTGAATCAAAATAGTGGCATTATCCAATGTTGTTGTCGGGTTTGAATGAACTGTTGCATTGGTTATAGCATAAATAGTTTTAGCGTTCCATCGCGTTCCGTTTACCGATCGAGTTTCTTGACCAACAGTGATTTCTGCCAAGAAGAAAAAAACTAAAATTGATATTATTCGCACAAGTAAACCTTTATAACAAATTTATAAGTTAATACAACTACGGGCAAATTCAATCGATTAACTTCAGTAGTGCATTTTTTCAATTCGTTATTTTTGCACAAAACAAGCGTATGTATAACGGTTTATTGCACGCTCATTCTGGGTTGAGATGGGTTGTGTTGGTGTTGATGCTTTTGGCTATAGCAAAATCGGTTTCTGGATTGCGGAGCGGTCAGGGGCTGGGAAGGATATCATTTTTAGCAGGATTGGCATTTAAAATTCAATATGTAATTGGGTTGATTCTCTATTTCGTCAGTCCATATGTCTCTTTTCATGAGGGATGGATGAAGGATTCTAGTGCAAGATTTTTTGGGCTAGAGCATTTAGTTGGGGTAACAATTGCGATAGCTTTAGTGGAAATCGGAATGGGCAAAGCAAAGCGGGCGGAAGATGCTTCGACAAAACATCGAAAGACCATTTTGTTTTTTAGCTTGTCGCTGATCGTAGTATTCTTGTCTATTCCATGGCCATTTATGCGGGATGTTTTTGCGGGTCGTGGATGGTTTTAAAACGCCATAGTGTTTGGTTTGCGCTTGCGCTTCTTTGCTCGTGTGCCGCTGCTGAGCGCAAACGCACGGTGTCGGAAATGAGTGGTAAGCAAATGTATACATTGCACTGTATGTTGTGTCATGGTGAAGACGGAACGTTGGGTAATGGTGGCGCCAAAAACTTGGCTACAAGTAATATAAGCAAGGAGAAAATTTTGGCTATAATTAAATATGGAAGTGCAAATGGATTGATGCGTCCATTCGGAAAGGGTAAGAATCCTGAGCTAAATGCGATGGAAATCGATGCGGTAACAGAATACATTTTAAAATTAAGGGACGGTGGAGAATAATATAGAGGTTAAAACGGAAAGGGCGGTTCTAGTGGGTTTGATTACGCAAAAGCAAAATCAAGATCAGGTAAAAGAATATTTAGATGAATTGTCTTTTTTGGCGGAAACTGCCGGTGCTCAAACATACCAAAGGTTTGTTCAGAAGCTTGACCTTCCTAATCCTTCCACTTTTGTGGGGAAGGGTAAGATGATGGAAATCGCGGATTATGTCAAGGAGCATTGCATTGATATGGTTATTTTCGATGACGACCTTTCTGCGACTCAAATAAGAAATGTTGAGAAGATCTTGTCGATTAAGATATTGGATAGAAGTAATTTAATTTTGGATATTTTTGCAAGCCGTGCTCGAACAGCTAGTTCCAAAATTCAGGTAGAATTGGCCCAGTACCAATATTTATTGCCGCGATTGACAAGGATGTGGACTCACCTAGAACGGCAAAAGGGAGGGATTGGAATGCGAGGTCCGGGTGAAACTCAGATTGAAACGGATAGGCGAATTATTCAGCAGAAGATAGCTTTGTTAAAAGACAAGCTGAAAAAAATTGATAAACAAAAGCACGTCCAAAGGGGGAATAGAGGAAAGTTGGTGCGCGTTGCTTTAGTTGGTTATACCAACGTGGGCAAATCCACTACCATGAATCTGATGAGCAAATCGGATGTTTTTGCTGAAAACAAGTTGTTTGCGACCCTTGATGCGACCGTTCGGAAGGTTGTAATTAAGAATATTCCTTTTTTGCTTGCTGATACAGTTGGGTTTATTAGGAAGCTTCCACACCAGTTGGTAGATTCATTTAAGTCTACCTTAGATGAGGTTCGGGAGTCGGATTTACTGGTGCATGTAGTGGATATTTCGCATCCTAATTTTGAAGAGCAATATCATGTGGTGAATGATACTTTAAAGGAAATTGAATGTTTGGATAAGCCAACAATTATTTTGTTCAACAAAGTTGATGCATATAAACGGGAGCCTGAAGAAGTTTCTGACTTGAACTTGGACGAAAATTATAGGCCAACTCTAGTAGAATTGCAAAAGACTTGGATGTCCAAAATAGGAGATCATCACTGTGTTTTCGTTTCTATCCTCAACAAGTTGAATATTGACGAGTTTAAAGACTTGCTTTACTCTGAAGTGCGTCGATTGCATGTTCAAAGATTCCCATACAATGATTTTTTGTATCAGGATGCCGAACAGTCTTAACGCAGTAAATTAATGGTTTGCGTTCTTGCTTGTGATTTTCCGTTGTCATCAACAGCAACTAGAACAACTCTATAAGTTCCTTTTGAAAGAATGTTCCCGTAGAAGTCTGCGCCATTCCACTCAATTTTTGTTGCATTCGATTCGAAGACAATCTCATTATTTGCGTTGTAAACGATAAATGAACAAGACTTTGCATCAGACATTTTGATGATGTAGTTGTCGTTTTGTCCATCTCCGTTCGGAGAAAAAACGTTTGGTAGGTCCCCAATTCGCATTCTGCTAGGAGCAGCAGGAGGAGATATAATGTTTGGTTCAAGCACCGTTGATCGGATTTCCTCTTTTCGTTCAGCTACTTTGTTTTCAGTAACTTGGTAGGTGGAGTTTTCCGTTTCAGAATTCGAATAAACGGCTTGGCCTTGCTGGGCGGGTTCGTCTACAACGTATGGATTAGGATCGGTTGAAGTGATCCCAGATTTGGACGAGTTAGTTGCGGCTTTTTCTAGGCCAACAATTTCTTCCCTCTGCGTTTTGTTGCTTTTTTCACTGGAGCGATCAATTAACTTTTTCGACTCCTGTTTTCGAGGCATTGCAACATCATTGGATAATTCTGTCGTATCAAGTGCCTTTTCCTTAGTTTCGGATTCCAATTCAGCTTCAATTGATTCTTTTACGGTTTCTGATTTTTGCTTGTTTTGTGGTAGAGTTTTCTGCGTTGTGTCTATTCCAGAATACCAAACTAGCGTACTAATCAAAATGGCTGTTCCTGCAATGGCAACAACCGCGCTCGAGCCGACTCCACTTCCAACGGTTCCTGCACCAGAAGATGCTGCAGGAGCGTTCAACGAGGATTCTATGTTATTCCAAATCTCAGTAGGTACCTCCACTTGATGGTTATCCAACTTGGATTTAAATAACTCTTCTATGTTGTCAAATTCTTTCAATATCAATGTTTTTCTCTTCTAATAGTTTCTGCATATGGTTTCGAGCTCGCGAATATTGTGATTTAGATGTACTTATCGAAATTCCAAGTTCCTCTGAAATCTCTTTATGAGTGTATCCCTCAATCGCATACATATTGAATACCACCCGGTATCCAAAGGGGATGCTTTGCAGGATTTTAATTATGTCGTCGGCAGCAATTTGCTCAATGGTAAAATCCTCCGACGATAAAGAGAATGCAACATCCTCTAACTCTACCCAATCCGATTCTTTTCTTTTTTTACGAATAGCATCCAGCGCAGTGTTCACGGTAATCCGTCTAATCCAACCTTCCAAAGAACCTTCTCGTTTAAAATCCTTGATCTTATCAAAGACCTTAATAAATGCGTCTTGAAGTATGTCCTGGGCTTCATCAAACCTGCTGGCATACCTAAGCGCAACCGCCATCATCTTCGGCGCGTAGCGATCATACAAGGCTTTTTGCGCGCTAACCTTCTGGTTAGCACATTCATCAAGAAATTGTATGTCAGTTACTCGCTGAGAATCCATATTGTTAGACTTGTATTATTGTCAAATGGTTGCACGTCAGGACATAATTCTTCGAAATTAAGTCCTTGCAATAGGAAATATACAACAATCTTGCAAATTGTTTGTTTTGAGTAAGTTATTGATTTTTAAAAGGTGGATTGTCAGGTGAATACGGGTGACAGTCAATGCCGTTAAAATTTCAGATAGAATCTTGAAAAAATTACAGGGCTCGAAATTTTATTTTAACTACATTCACGAAAATTTTATTCTAATGAATATACCAGCAGGCTTAAAGTATACCGAGGATCACGAGTGGGTCAGAGTAGAGGGTTCAGAAGCGATTATTGGGGTTACTGACTTTGCACAAAGTGAACTAGGCGATATTGTTTACGTTGAAGTGGAAACATTGGATGAAACATTAGCTCAAGGAGATGTTTTTGGAACCATTGAAGCTGTTAAGGCAGTATCTGATTTGTTTATTCCGCTAGCTGGAGAGGTTGTTGCGTTTAATGAGGATCTTGAGGAAAACCCGCAAGCGGTTAATAATGATCCCTATGGGGCTGGCTGGATGGTGCGAGTTAAATTTTCTGATGCCGGCGAATTAGACAATCTGTTATCAGCTGAAAAATATAAAGAGCTTGTAGGCTAGTCATGTTTCTTAGATATAATTCCCTAGGAATTATATGGACTTTGGTGATTTTGTTTTTGTGCGGAATTCCAGGGAACAGGCTTCCTAATCTCTCCTTTTGGGAATATCTTACGTTTGACAAGGTCGCACATGTTGGTGTTTTTGGATTGCATACCCTTTTGCTGGTTGTTGGTTTTAGGCGACAGCATCAGTTCCGTGGGTTAAATTCTAGGGCGAAGAGTTGGGCGTTTGCAGTTTCTGCTATTTACGGTATAATTATTGAGCTTCTTCAGCTAGCCATATTTGAAGGTAGGAGCGCAGAATTGTTCGATGTTGGCGCCAATTTGGTTGGGTGTCTATTTGGAATTCTTGCATTCCGTTTCATATACGGTCGGGAGTTGGCGACTTGGTAGTCGTTGATTTCGTTGTTAAAGTGGACTTCGGTCCGTCACGTTCAAAATTACAGGACAATGGAACAAAAGAAAAACAAGGATGCTAAAATTAGCAGTCGAGAACACCGTACACTTTTTATTTTACTTGGCTTGGTTGCAGCGTTTGGGTTTACGCTGGGCACAGTGGAGAAGGTTAATGCAGAAAATGGGGTGCTAGCGCTTAACGGAGGTCTGTCTAGGGATTTTCTTGATCCTGAGGAGACACCAGGCTTTAAGCTGCCTCCTCCTGTGCGCCAACCAGACGTAATTGATATTGTAGATGATAATGTGGATTTGCCGGAGACACCAGTGGTTATTCCAGAGGGAGATAATGAGTCTTTTGTAATTGCACCGATGCCGGAAGCAGATGAATAGTCTGTTCTTTAGGGTGTTATAGTTGGTTTTACTGAAGAGGATGCATCGTTTATTGGTGGTCAGAAAGAACTATTCCGTTTTCTTAGAAATAATATAAAGCACTATGCGGTTGCGCAAGAATCTGGAGTCCAAGGCAAGGTTTATGTTCAGTTCGTTGTTAGAAAGGATGGTTCGATTGATGATGCAGAAATAATACGCGGTGTTTACCCTGAACTGGACAAAGAAGCACTTAGGGTTGCCCGGATTATGCCAAATTGGAATCCAGGCAAGCAAAGAGGGCGGGCCGTAATATAGCAGGCTTCGAATTCCGGTGAACTTTAAATTGAGATAGTGTTGGATTGAAATAGGACCGATCCTTCAGGCCGGACCAATGTTTTAACCTAAGTCAACCGATTAAGGTTAGAGGTTAAGCGCACTGTTAATGGTTGAACAGATTGTACTGTTCATTTAAAAAACTATATTTGGGAGCTACTCCAATCGCAATAACAGATATAATATGGAAGAAAAGAAAAGCGGCGAGGCGAAGATAGAAAGTTGGGATTATCGTACTTTATTCATTCTCTTGGGATTAGTTGCGGTTTTTGGTTTGACACTTGGTGCTTCCGAGAACTATAAAAAAGAACAAGGTTTGATTGAGCTTCAAGGGAATCCTAACGACGGACTTGAAGATGAGGAAGTAATGGAGTTGGCTCAGGCACCACCACCACCACCACCACCACCACCACCACCTGCTCCTGTTGATGAGATTGAAATTGTTGAGGATGAGGAGGAGATTGAAGAAACCGTAGTCGTTGTGGAAGAGGTTGATGTTGACGAGGTTGTAGAAATTGTCGATATACCAATGGATGAAGGTGAGCCTGAAGTTGATGAGATTTTTGAAATTGTTGAGGAGGAAGCTGAATTTCCTGGGGGAATGGAGGCTCTAATGAACTTCCTTAGAAAAAACACCAAATATCCTCCAATGGCGCAAGAGGCCGGAATTCAAGGGAGAGTTTACGTCCAATTTGTAGTTCGTAAGGATGGGAAAATTGACGACGTACAGGTTATTCGAAAGGTGAATCCTGCCCTGGATAAAGAAGCGGTTAGGGTAGTGAAATCTATGCCTAATTGGCAACCTGGAAAGCAGCGAGGCAAAGCGGTAAGTAGTCGTTTTAGGTTGCCTGTTGTGTTTAAGTTAAGATAATCTTGATTGCAGATATTCATTTAGGGCCGAACATTTCGTTCGGCCCTTTTTTATTTCCATTAACTTGAGGGCTCTGTTACAAAATAGTTATCTGGAGGGAACCAATTTTTAATTGAATGGAGTCTAGTTCTATCGCAGTTTATTCTTTCGTTCAACTGGCTATTCTTTGAAAATAATGTTGTTGTGGATGACGATGGGTTTGTATTTTTAACGCTTAAGTTTTTGTGATCTATGGACTATAAGAAGTTAAACAATATTACCGGTTGGGTGGTATTCGTTATTGCCGCCTATGTATACGTTTCTACAATTGAACCAACTGCAAGTTGGTGGGATTGTGGTGAGTATATCACAACTTCTCATAAGCTGGAAGTTGGGCATCCGCCGGGGGCACCTACTTTCATGATACTAGGGGCAATTTTTTCGTCCTTTACAGGTCCGGAGTCTGTGGCAGCCGCCATTAACACTATGTCGGCGCTTAGCAGCGCGTTTGCCATTTTGTTTTTATTCTGGTCCATTACAATGCTTGCTCTGAAATTATCACCTGATTCGGAAGGTGATAAAATGGATGTTGGCCGAATTATAGCTGTTTTGGGTAGTGGCATTGTGGGAGCCCTTGGCTTTACATTTACAGATTCCATGTGGTTTAACGCTGTTGAAGGAGAGGTATACGCTATGTCCACTTTACTTACAGCTGCAACGTTTTGGGCAGCCCTCAAGTGGGATGCTGTGGCGAATAGCGATCCACACGCTGATAAATGGCTAGTATTAATATTCTATTTAATTGGATTGTCAGTGGGTGTTCATTTATTAAACCTATTGGCGATTCCTTCCGTTGTGTACATATATTATTTCCGAAAATATAAGTTTAGCATAAAGGGGTTTGTAATTGCTGGAACTATTGGATCAGTGCTGCTTGGCATGGTTCAGGCTGTAATTATTCCCGGAATTCCCAAACTGGCGGGTTGGTTTGAAACTCTATTCGTAAACTCTTTTGGGACTGGGTTTAATGTAGGCTCTTTCTTCTTTGCTGTGCTTCTGCTAGTAATTGTTGCTTTGGGCATATTTTATTCGTCCAAGTTGAAAAGGGCTCATTTAAACACTGCCTTGGTGTCATTCGCTGTGTTGGTAATTGGGTACTCTACTTTTGCAATGATCATAATTCGATCGAATGCCAATCCGCCATTGGATGAAAATAACCCTGAAACTATGAGTTCGCTGGTTTCTTATTTGGGGCGAGAACAATATGGAAGTTGGCCAGTTTTATCTGGTCCATTTTGGAACTCCCCGGTTGTTGAATATTTAGAGAGTAACCCGTCTTATGCTCAGGTTTTTGTTCTTGAGAATGATGCAAAAAAGATAAAGCTTCGGAAGAACAAAAAAGATTTGATTAAAGCGAGGTTGTTTAAGCGAGATGCGGTGAAAATTGGGGTTAATCTCGCAGATTCTAAAGGAGCTCTCATTCTTCAAAAGGGGAATGTGACTTTTTCATCTGAATGGGATGCGAAGGAGTTTTTGCGAAAGTTGGAAAATTTATATGTTAAGTATGGAGAAGAATTTAGGTTGCCGTTCAAGGAAGCTATAGGTAAGTCTTACATAAATGTTAACGAAGGTGTCCAACGAGAACGAGTATATCACCCGGATTTCGTTAGCCTGTTTCCAAGAATGCATAATCCAAGTGGCCAAGAATCTGGCTACATTGCCTGGTCTGGTTATGAGGGCAACAAAGATTATCCAGTGCCAAGATTAAAGAATCAATATGATAAAGCGATGGCTGCTGGAGATTATAAGACGGCAAATAGTATAAAGGCCAAAGGTATGTACAAGCCAACTGCTGGAGAGCAATGGCGCTATTTTTCCAGCTATCAGTTCGGATGGATGTATTTAAGATATTTTCTGTGGAATTTTGCTGGAAGGCAAAATGATGTTCAGGGATTTAATGGTATGCGGGCATATAGCAATGCGCTTACCGAAGGGAATTGGATTTCAGGAGTCGATTTTGTGGATCAAAGTCGACTAGGTTCAAGAGAGGAAGTGCCTAATGTTGAGCGAAATCACAAGAGTCATAATCTGTACTATTTTCTTCCTCTAATTCTGGGGCTTATTGGAATGGTTTTTCAAGTTGTTCGAGCGCCAAAAGATTGGTTTGTGGTGTTCCTTTTGTTCCTGTTTACTGGGGTTATGATTGTAGTTTATCTAAATCAAAAGCCAGCAGAGCCTAGAGAAAGGGATTATGCATATTGCGGCTCATATTATGCTTTTGCGATTTGGATAGGTTTGGGGGTTTATGCACTGTTTGATTGTGTTCGAAATCTCGAGATGAAAGAACTAATTAGAGTTTCAGGGATGGTCTTTGGAGCTGGAATATTGGGTTGGTTGTTTAGTGAGCCTTTTGGGTATTCCTTGTTGTTTATGGGTTTTGTTGCCGTTGCGCTCCTCCTTTTAATGGTAGGATTGGGCAAGGTGAACCAAAATCCAAAAATTGCCGCGATCGTTGCATTGGTGGTGTGCCTTCCAGTTCCAATTATTCTAGCTTCTGAAAATTGGGACGATCACGATCGGTCAGGACGGTACGCAGCCCGTGATTTCGCTTATAACTACCTAATGTCTTGCGATAAGAATGCGATCTTGTTTGCTGCCGGAGACAATGATACTTTTCCACTCTGGTACATTCAGGATGTAGAGGGGATTAGGACCGATGTTCGAGTTGTAAACCTTAGTTTGCTTGGAATGGATTGGCATGCTAATCAGGCTAAGAGAAAGGCATATGATTCTGACCCAGTTCCTTTTAACATGCCAGAAAGTAGATATCGTGCAAACAACCGATCCTTAGTTTTGTTGGAGGAAAGTCAAATTAACAAGAAGATCAAGGATTACAATAAACAGCTGAAGGCCAAAAATGAGCAGATCGCCAAAATAAATTTGAGTTTACCACCTAGCGGTCAGCAGCCGCTCTTAAAAGAAAAGCAATTCGTTTATATGCCAGCGGCGGAAGCGATAAATTTTGCTTGTAATGATGCAAATCGAAGGAAGACGCTCTATTCTGTTGGTCGAGACAGCTATATTAAAAGTAAGCGTTTTTCCATCAAAGTTGATATTGAGGCTGCCAAAAGAAACGAAATCATTCCTCCTGGATATCAGGGTAAGATTGAAAGTAAACTGGAATGGAGCACTTCCAGTGGGTATTTAGGGAAAGCAGATTTGTTGATTTTGGATTTATTGGCGAATTATAAATGGGATAGACCAATCTATTTTGTTCAAAGTCAAGTTCAAGGAGCGCATAAGGGCTTGAAAAAGTACTTTCAAGCTGAGGGTCTTGTATACAAATTAACCCCAATTGTTGCGACTTCTAGAGCGAGGTTTAACGTCGATAAATCCTTTAAACTTTTTATGGGCGAAGATTATTCTGAAACCTGCAAGGCTTTTCGATGGGGTAATATTCATGACGACCTTGTGTTTGTTGACCATTTCACTAAAATTTTCTTTGTTACAGGAATGCGCGCTTCAATAAACCGACTTGCTCAGCAACTTATTCTAGAAGGAAAAAAGGATGAAGCTGTTCAGTTGTTGAATCGTTGCATGGAGGTAATGCCGGTTGAAACAGCTGGGATTAGCAGATCTGTTCCAATTACATGTTCTTCTTATTTCAGTGCCTTAGGGGAAAGCAATGACGCAGAAGAAAAAGGGTTAGAGCTTAGTAAAAAGATTTTTACCCATTCTATGGATAAATTGGAGTACTATATCAGTCTGAATGGCGAGGCTTTTGATAAATCATTGGATGATTTGGCCTATGAACTTGGTATAATTGATTTGTTGACGGGGCGGATGAAAGGTAAAGGGGATCCTATAATTGCTGATCTAGGATTCGGAGCAATAGAAGAAAATCTAAAAGCTAAGTTAGCACAGTTAATGACGAACGACCCTAAGCTGATTGATGGGATTCGGGACCCAAGAAAAAAACCAGCTCTTCCTTACAAAATGGTAAGCAAATGGTTTCCTCAGTTGTACAAATAAGCTGGCAAGCATTGTAGCGGATTATTGGTACTTTGGATTAACCACTAATGGAATTCAGGTTAAGTCCCTATTCTCAGTTGGGTGTAAAGATGTTAAAAGTCCCTATTGCCCTTCATATTTTGTTAAATTCGCAATTCTTCATACGAATTTGATCAACTGTTTATGAACTACAAAAAGTTGAATAACATAACGGGATGGATTGTATTTCTAATTGCCTCTTATGTATACTTAGCGACCATTGAACCAACAACTAGCTTGTGGGATTGTGGAGAATATATTACTACATCGAATAAACTAGAAGTTGGTCATCCACCAGGAGCTCCAACGTTTATGATTCTAGGAGCGATCTTTTCCTCATTTACGGGGCCTGAAGGTGCTGCAGCAGCAATCAACGCAATGTCGGCATTGAGTAGTTCTTTTGCTATTCTGTTTTTGTTTTGGTCCATTACCATGTTTGCTAGCAAGTTTGCCAAAGCAAGGGGGGAAATGGGAACCGGAGAACACATTGCGGTTTTGGCCAGTGGAGTCATTGGTGCGTTAGGACTTACCTTTACCGATTCCATGTGGTTTAATGCCGTTGAAGGAGAGGTTTATGCAATGTCAACTTTGCTTACTGCCGCCACGTTTTGGGCAGGCTTGAAGTGGGAGTCGGAGGCTGATGTTAATCCGAGAGCGGACAAGTGGTTGGTGTTGGTTTTCTACCTAGTTGGTTTGTCGATTGGAGTGCACTTGCTCAATCTTTTAGCCATTCCAGCGATAGCGTTCATCTATTA
The DNA here is from genome assembly GCA_020631555.1 of Flavobacteriales bacterium. Taxonomy (GTDB): domain Bacteria; phylum Bacteroidota; class Bacteroidia; order Flavobacteriales_D; family Parvicellaceae; genus JAHDGY01. The sequence goes on from JAHDGY010000046.1 coordinate 15,644, forward strand.
TTTCAAGAAATATAAGTTTAGTCCTCGAGGGTTTGTCCTTGCAGGAGCAATCGGAGGCGGAGTTTTAGGCCTGGTGCAAGCCGTTGTGATACCAGGAATTCCAAAGCTTGCGGCTGGTTTCGAACGTTTGTTTGTCAATTCTTTTGGAGCCGGTTTTAATGTAGGGTCGCTTATTTTTGCAATAGTTCTATTAGTGTCTGTTGGATTAGGAATTCACTACACGTCGAAACTTAAAAAAGGGCACTGGAATACCGCTTTGATGTCGTTTGCTGTATTGGTCATTGGTTATTCCACTTTCGCGATGATTGTAATACGGTCAAATGCTAATCCGCCATTGGATGAAAACAACCCAGAAACGATGGGGTCGTTAGTGGCATATTTGGGACGTGAACAATATGGGTCTTGGCCAGTTTTAACGGGTCCTTCGTGGAATGCTCCTTTGGTAGGGTTCGAAGATGCAAAGCCTTCTTACATGCAAGTTTATGCACTTTATAATGACGCTAAGCGGATTAAAATTGGCAAGGGAAGAAAAGCGGCTTTGGCTGCGAATAAATTCAAGCGAGATGCCGTCAAGATGGGAGTCAATTTAAAGTCTTCTAAGGGTAGTATAATCCTTCAGAAAGGCAATGTAAATTTTGCTTCAGAATGGGACGCAAAGGAGTTTTTGAGAAAGCTTGATGATCTAAAGGCCAAGTATGGAGATCAATTTGCCTTGCCATTTAATCCAGAAATAAAAGAGACATATATAAATGTAAACGAGGGCAAGAGAGGAGATAGGATTTATGATCCAAACTTTGTTGGCCTCTTTCCTAGAATGCACTTTGGACAAGGTAAGGAGGCGGGTTATATGGCTTGGTCCAATTATGAAGGGGACAAAAGTTATCCGGTTCCGTATTTAAAGCAGCAATACGATAGAGCAATCGCAGCAGGAGATTATAAGACTGCCGACAATATTAAAAGCAAGGGAATGTATAAGCCCACTTCCGGCGAAAACTGGGCATTTTTTGCGAACTATCAGTTTAACTGGATGTATCTTAGATACTTTCTGTGGAATTTTGCTGGACGTCAAAATGATATACAGGGGCACTGGGGAATTCATGCCAATTCCCATGCTCTTACTGAGGGTAACTGGCTTTCGGGTGTTAAATTCATAGATGAGAGTAGATTAGGAAATAGAGACAAGGTTCCGGAGGCGCAATTATCAGATAAAGGCTATAATCGATATTATCTTTTGCCCTTGCTGTTAGGATTGATTGGAATGGTTTTCCAATTGGTCAGAGCGCCTAAAGATTGGTTTATAGTCTTCCTACTGTTCGTGTTTACAGGAATCATGATAATCGTTTATCTGAATCAAAAACCAGTTGAGCCGCGGGAGCGAGACTACGCTTATTGCGGGTCTTATTATGCTTTTGCCATTTGGATAGGAATGGGCGTTTATGCGTTGTTTGATTCAGCAAAGCACTTGAAAATGTCAGAACTGACGCGGGTTCTAGGAATCGTTTTCGGAATAGCCATTATTTCCTTGATGTTCAATCAAACGTTAGCCTACTCCTTATTTTACATGGGAGGAATTGTAGCTGTGCTGTTGTTGATAATGGTTGGTGTTGGAAAGGCAAGTTCTAACCCTACGCTCGCTGCTCTGGTCGTTTCCTTAATTTGTTTGCCCGTCCCGATAGTGTTAGCTAGCGAAAACTGGGATGACCATGATCGGTCTGGTCGTTACGCAGCCCGAGATTTTGCATACAATTATTTGATGTCATGTGACAAGAATGCAATCCTGTTTACAAATGGAGATAACGACACTTTCCCGCTATGGTATATTCAGGAAGTTGAAGGAGTTAGAACTGATGTACGGGTTGTGAATCTTAGTTTATTAAGTACTGATTGGCATGCTTCTCAAGTCAAGCGAAAGGCATACGATTCCGATCCGGTGCCCTTCAGTTTGCCAGAAAGTAAATACCGGGCAGGGGTTAGAGACTTGGTTGAGGTTGAAGAAAGTCCTGAAAACATTAAGATTACTGAGTACAATAAAAAACTTGATGCTAGAAATGCTCAGATTCAACAGTTAAATAGTACTCTGCCGTCAGATCAGCATAAACCGCTTTTGACGAAGAAGGAACACATATACATGCCTGCCAGCGAAGCAGTAAGTTTCTTGACTAATGACGCGAACAGGCGTAAGTCTCGAATTACAAGCGAATTAGAAAGTTACATCAGAGGGCGAAGGTTTAGTGTGAAAGTGGATACCGCCAAAGTGCGAGCGAATGGAATCGTTCCAAAGGGTTACACAGGGAAGATTGAGAGCGAAATTAAATGGAAGGTATCTGGCTCGTATATGCAAAAGTCCGGTATGTTGGTATTGGACCTGCTTGCTAATTATAACTGGGATAGACCAATTTACTTTTCGAGTTCCGCGGGACCTGGTGCTAATAAAGACCTTCGTAAATATTTCCAAGCGGAGGGATTAGTCTACAAGTTGACGCCAATTAAGTCAGGTGGAAGCAGTCGTTTTAACTCTGATAAAATGTACAAGTTGTTTATGGGAGAGGATTTTTCTGAAACTTGTCGTGGATTTAAGTGGGGTCGATTGGATGACAAAGACGTTTTTGTCGATCATTATACGATGAGGATGGTAAATAACGCCCGGGTGCACTTTTTGAGATTGGCAGAACAACTGAATAAAGAAGGAAAGAAAGAAGAAGCTATTAACGTGCTAAACAAAGGTTTTGAGGTTTTGCCACTGGATAATGTTCCAATAGATTATGCGGTGCCTTACATGTGCTCAGTGTATTTTCAGGCCGGAGCGAAAGAAAAGGGGGCGGAGTTAGCGGAAGTGTTAAGTTCTCATGCAATCGACAATTTAAATTATCATGCAAGTTTGCAGGGGCACATGTTTGATCTAGCTATGGATGAAGCAGCATATAGTCTTAATACAATAGAAATGATTGCTGAAGTAATGAATGGTGCAGAGGACACAATGCTTGTTGAATTGGGGTATGAAAATACCCTTGCTGAGCTGAGGAATAAATTTGCCACAAGAATGCAGCAGGATCCGAAAATGGTTGAGAAAATTCGTGATCCTAGATTAAATCCAAGGATTCCATTTAAGATAACCAGAAAGTGGTTTCCTCAACTATACGGTCAAAAGCTATAGAAATTATGGATGGCCTCATGGGCTGTTGACTTTTTTTGTCGGTAAAGTTGCATAGGCGAGTGAAGTACACAACATGAGAACATATTTTGTGAAGCCTCCGGCAGTTATTCGAATCATTAGGGGTAACAGGTTGCAATGGAGTATTTCTAACAAGTCAGATGAGGTTTATTTGACATTTGATGATGGTCCAACGAAGGGTGTTACCATTTCTGTTCTTGATCGGTTAGAAAGGCATAATGCACGTGGAACTTTTTTCTGCTTAGGAAAAAATATGGTTCAACATCCCGATTTGGTTCAAGAAATAATTAGCAGAGGGCATGTGGTGGGAAATCACGGCTTTGAGCATTTGAATGGGTGGAGAACGAAAACGAGCTCGTATGTTGATAATGTGGAAAGATGCAATGAAGTTTTTGAAACGAATTTATTTCGTCCACCCTATGGTAAAATTTTGGCTTCTCAGATTAAGGAATTGAAATCTCAGTACAAGATTGTAATGTGGAGTATTTTGTCTGGAGATTTTGATGCTAAGTGTAGTCCAAAGCAATGTGCCAAAAATGTGATCCAAAATATACGCCCAGGTTCAATTGTGGTTTTTCACGACACTGTTAACGCTAAGGAGAATATGATGTATGCACTTGATGAGACTTTAAGGCACGTAGAAAGTCGCAATTGGCAAGCCGCCGCGCTGCCTGAATTCTGATCATTTGATTGCCTACAACATGTTGTGAGTAAGTCTTGATTAAGTTTGTTTAGGGCTCGTAGGTGCCTCCAATTATTTCCGTAATATTGAAAGCTTGGAAATCAGAGAACGATGAATACCGTACGTAAGACGAAAATTATAGCGACGATTGGACCAGCGTCGTCAACCAAACAGAAGTTGGAAGAACTAATGGATGCCGGGGTGAATGTTTGCCGACTTAATTTTTCTCACGGTACCCATGGTGATCATTTAAAGGTACTAAAGAACATCCGGACGCTCAATGCGGCTAAGCGAACGCACTTTGCTATTTTAGCTGATTTACAAGGGCCTAAACTAAGGGTTGGAATTATGCCTGATGCTGGTGTTGAATTAGTTGAAGGTAAAGAACTTATTCTTACTAATAAGGAGTGCGACGGATCTGCCGAAAGGATTTACATGAATTATAAGCAGCTGCCTAAAGATGTTATCCCTGGTGAAAATATACTAATGGACGACGGTAAATTAAAGGTTCAAGTGGTGTCCACCGATAAAAAGGAAAATGTTGTTACCAAAGTCGTACACGGTGGTATTTTGACCTCCAAGAAGGGTGTGAATTTGCCTGATACTGCAATATCGCAACCTAGTTTGACAAAAAAAGATTTGGAGGATTTGGAGTTTGCACTAGCCCAAGATGTAGATTGGGTGGCGTTGTCCTTTGTGCGATCAGCTAGAGATATTATCGAGTTAAGGCACCATATTAGCTCCAAGAACAGCAAGGCGAGAATCATTGCTAAAATAGAGAAACCGGAGGCGGTAGACGACATTGAGGATATTATTAAGGAGACTGATGCAGTGATGGTTGCTAGGGGAGATTTGGGAGTAGAAATTCCAATGGAGCGAGTTCCATTAGCTCAAAAAAAGATTGTAAATCTAAGCCTTCAACATGCTAAGCCAGTGATTATTGCTACACAGATGATGGAGAGTATGATTGGCAATGCATCTCCCACAAGGGCAGAGGTTAATGACGTTGCGAATGCTGTTATGGACGGGGCAGACGCGGTGATGCTTAGCGGGGAAACTTCAGTAGGCAAATACCCTGTAGAAGTGATTAAATGTATGGATAAGATTCTTCGAGAAATAGAAGAAATGCATGAAAATCTATACTATCGGGAAACAGTACCCGAGAAAAATGAAGAACGATTTATTACCGATTCGATTTGTTACAATGCGTGTAGGTTAGCCACCAGAGTTGATGCCAGGGCGATTATCACGATGACTCATTCTGGTTATACAGCATTTAAATTATCTAGTCAACGCCCAAGGGCAAACGTGTTTGTGTTCTCAAACAACAAAAAACTCTTGTCGCTGATGCATTTGGTGTGGGGAGTGCGTGCGTTTTATTACGACAAAATGGTAAGTACCGACCATACTGTAGCCGATATCAAATATCTGCTAAAGAAAAAGGGATATTTAGAAACCGGCGACCTAATCATCAATACAGCTAGTATGCCGATTGAGGATAAGGGGGCAACCAACATGTTGAAGTTGAGTTCTATCGAATAGCTCCAAAATGCTATTTTCATTCGTCAGTGAATGAATAATTTGCTGATTTGTTTCGGGTGTTTGGTTTTGATACTTATGATAAAGGATGATCTTTTGGTGTTGGAAAACTGTTTTTGCCAATTAAATTTTGCTTTGCACTAACTTGTTGGCCAGTCATATTTGTGATCAGGACAGTGTAACTTATATTCTCATTTTCCGGTTCAATGGTCAGTTTGCCTTCAGTTCTAATGATTTTAAATTGATCCTCATTAAGGTCTTGATTTATGTCAGTAGTGTTTGTCAATTCGTAAATGGATGATTCGTGAGCATGCAGACTTGCTCCGGCTTTGTATTCAGCTATTGAAAGAAATTCCCTTCCATCTATGTCAAAGTATTCCATGTCTACTGCTGCGTCAGTCTCAATGCTTTGATTAAGTGAAAATTTAGAGCCATTCCACTTGAATATTGTAGACTTTTGATAAAAAAAACGTTTGCTCCAGTGTCGCCTTGATAATTGGAAATGCCTAAATAGTCGTTCCTTAAAAACCTTTAGGGGGGGTGATTTTTCTGGATTTTTTATTGAAAATCCACTTATTTAGGTTATCACTTATTGCAAGGTTAGAGTTATTTTGGGTTTAAATTATTGCAATAGATGAGAGGAAAAAGCGATAGATCGAATCAAGGAGAATTATTTCGTCCGATGTTGGTTGAGTTCATTGATATGAATCATGAATTGGTTCTATTGTCGACCAAGATGGATTGGGATTATTTTGAACAAGAATTTGAACAATTTTACTCAAAAGTTGGCCGGCCATCTATGCCTGTTCGGTTAATGGTTGGTTGTTGTTGAAACGCATTTACAATTTAGGCGATGAGACATTGGCTAAATCATGGCAAATGAACCCGTACATGCAGTACTTCTGTGGTTACACTCATTTTATTTGCTTATTCGGTGTCGCTCCACGGTAAAGCAGAACAGCAAGACCAGGTTTTATCGGACACAATGGTTCAAGAGAATAATACAACTTTT
>JAHDGY010000047.1 GCA_020631555.1 Flavobacteriales bacterium
CCAACAACAGAACTTAATCAACAATCTCAAACTACTTTATGTGCAAAGGTCTCAGAGTAATATCCAATATGGATGAATATTATGAATTTATTAGTAATAAACTTCTTACGATGAGTGGTGTAGGTAGTGTGCAGAGTTTGTTTGTGGTGAATGAGATAAAAAAGACGTCGAAAATTGATATGATCGCCTGATGTTATTACCTAGAACATAAAAGTCCTTTATTCTAATTGATTGATTTTGCTTTGTAACTTTGTCCAGTATAATGGGACGGTTATTTTGGATAATTGGTTTGGCTTTAGTCGGAATAAATGGTAATTCTCAGCTTAAGGAACCGAGTGATTCTGCTAGAATTATTCTTAACTATTTTAGATACAATCCTGGCAATTTCAATAGCAAAGAAGAAGTGGATTACCTTCAAATTGACCGTTTTGATCAATATGTTTCTACTTCAGTGGTCAACGTCGGGAATATTGGGCAGGATGCATATAGTTTGTTGCCCAATTTGATGCCTAATTTTCAATTCTGGAGTTTGTTGTCCAAGGACAGGTTTGGGGACATAATTGGACGGTCTAAGTTGATGCCTATTACAAATACAAGATACATCTTGGGAATGCGAGGTGAACAAAATTTCTCCATAAGCCATTCGCAAAATTTTGCGAATACGTTGTCAATTAGTCTCCTGTTAGATAAAACGGTAAGTGAAGGGTTTTATACAAACCAGTTTGCAAGGGATCGGGACTTCAATGTATCCTTGAGTTACAATAGTCCGATTGACAAGTATAATGCTGCACTAACTTTATTAAGTGATCTAAATTTCAGGCAATTGAATGGAGGAATAACCTCAGATAGTTTGTTCGAGGCAGATGAAAATAGATTTGTTAGAAAGTCCCTGTTTCCGGTGTTATTGCAATCTGCTGAATGTCTTGAAAGAAACAATAAGTTGAGCTACTATCAAGATTTTACGCTGTATCGAAAGGACTCCAGTAACAAATTGAAACTTGGCTCATATTCCTACGCAAGGCAGGTTTTTAGAAGATATTCAGATGGAGAAAATGATGCTATATTCGACAATTATTATTTGGATAGTACTGGATCGTATGATAGCGTAGGGGCAGTTCATGTTGGCATGGACATGTTTGTTTATTCCAAAGGTCGAAAACTAAATTTTAAACTAGGAGGGGCGGTGAATTATTTTGAGTATACCGACTCAATAGGGGTAACTTCGGGGAACGACTCATATTTTTACGGAAGCATCAAGCCTGTAGATACTGGGCGACTTGTTTTGGATGCGAATGCAAAGTATTATCCGTTTGGTTATCATAAGTCAAATTTCTGGTTAGCAGGATCCGGTAAACTTAAATTAATGCGGAACTTGACTCTTAGAGCTTCATTAGCAATTGGGAAAGAGACTCCAGCCATAGATATGCAGCGTTATTCATCCAATCATTTTTGGTGGGAAAATGATTTTAATCCGTCTCTTTATCGTTCCGGAATGCTGACAGTTAATTCAGGAAAACTCTTGGAGTTAGGTTATTCTGTTCAAGCTGTTGACAATGGGTTATATTTTGATACATTAAGTCTTCCACGTCAGTTGAATCAGAGTTTTTCTTTGAATAGATTTTGGCTTGGAGCCAAAACAGTTTTTTTCCATCGCTTGAAAATATCTGGGCAAGCAAATTATCAGCGTGTTGTTGGACCAGACAATCTTGGTTTACCTAATTATTTTATTACCAGCAGACTCGACTGGAAATTTAAATTGTACTCTATGATTGGAAATATTGGTGGTAGTGTTCAATTTTGGACGCATCATTATGCCAACTCTTATCAGCCAGCTTTGGGGCAATTCTACAATCAAGGAGAAAAGCAAATTGGCAATTACCCATACATCCATCTGCATTTGAATGGAAGGATAAAATCTGTGAGGTTCTTTTTTCTAGTATCACACGCGAACTATGGCTTTGCTGCCAGCCGGTATTACGCAGCGCCAAATTACCCGATTCCCGATCGATCCTTCAAATTTGGAATTTCGTGGACGTTCCTTTACTAATTTAATGTAAAGCCCTACGATTGAAGATCACATATCCGAAACTTAACAAAAAGCTCCATTTTTGATCAGAACTGTCATAGAAATTCGCAGCGATGCTAACCGGACCTAAAGGACTATTGTATACAAGCAAGCCAGAATGGATTGTGCTCGGTCGAAACCATGGAGTACTTAATTCTATTTCATCCTTGTTTAGCCATCTCCTGTAGGGTTGAAAATAGTATGATTCTAACCGTACATCTAGGCCAAAACCGATTGGAAAAACAGCTTTAACTCCACCTGCAACATATACTGAGGCCTTAAAATCAGGATTGAATCGTGTGCGAATTTCTGGTACCGGACGGAACATTGGTGTAAATGCCATAGTCGCAGTGTAGTTGTAAAAAGTTGGAAGATCAGAAAATACACCTTCCATAGTAATGCCTAATTTAAATGACTTGAACAGGTTGAAGTACTGATCGTATGAAACTTTTACCGAAAACCAATCACTGATTCCAATTCCAATAGAAGATTCATCAAAGGATTTATTGCCGGGAATAAATCTCTCCATTCCATATACATATTTGGCTGACAAGAACATGCGACTTCCTTTTTTTGCAAATTGTTTTCGGTCAAGAGAATTACTCTCAAATTTAAGTTCTTGAATAAAGCCCTCAAACCTGGTAACATCAGCAGTATCTGTTGACACGTAATTTAATGTCTGGTAGTACTGGTGTTTGAATAAGGTGTAATTTCCCCCATAGCTAAGTTTACCTTTGTTTAGTACAGGAATAGCCAACCAGCCCCCTAATATAGTTTCGCGCTCAATTAAGTAGGAGGGTTTAGTGTCCTCAAAAAAGGTTCCAAAACTTCTAAAGTAATCCCACCTGTTTAATGTAGCGTAGGGTTCTAAATAAGTAGGTAGTTTAAAAGGTAGATCAAATCGTGCACGCAAATCACCACTTGAATAGAGTTTACCAAAGTAGGAATTGGCACTGATTCTGGCAGCGATAGTGCCAAGATACCTATAATCTAGACCAATGAATCCAGTGTTAATCGATTTTGACGCGAAATGTCCTCCAAATCTAACCCCTAATTCTTTCGACTTCTTAACATTTAAAACCAATGAATAATCGGTTGAATTCGGGATCTTGTTTATCGCTGGGAACAAGTATTTGATTTGGTCATCAGACATTACTCTGAAAAATCGAGGCTTCAGGTCTTGCAGACTAAGTGTTTCTCCTTTTTTCGTTTTAAGAAGCATTTTGGAAACATATCGTTTCTGGTTTTTGCTTAATCCTTGAATATCAACTTTTGATATATGCAAAGGAGTTACCTTCGAATGATAAACAGCTCTTTTGTTATTCAAGTTGATATTTGAAACGGAGTCAGTAACCAGCAGTTTGACGTTTTGCATTTGTTTGAGGGCTGCTTGATATCCGATTTCAATGGCCTGTTGACTATCTTGAAAATCAAAAGTCCCGATACTCGATTTTGGTTCAATTATTAGTCCATTGGCTAATTTGTGCGTATTGCTGTCTCTGTCGACGATCATGGCTCGTAATTGGGTAAACAAATCATCTTCTTGAATTTCGGTGAAATCGTCGGAAATGTTCGATCCGATTATAATATCTGGATTAAAGTCTCGGCGCATTATGTCAGACGGAAAATTATTAAAGAGACCTCCATCAAATAGCAAATTGCCGTCAACTTTGATTGGTTTTAAGTAGAAAGGAAATGCCATGGAAGCTCTAATAGCTTGGTGAAGTTGTCCATTATTGAAACAGACTGTCTTACGCTGATCAATGTTGGAGGCTACACAGCGAAAAGGAATAAACAAACTGTCGAAGTTGTTATTGGCTGCTGCATTGTGATGTGCAAATAGTTCCAAAAGATTGTAATCCAGTTCAAGCGGGTCAACGAGATTGGTTGGTATGGCCTTAGAAAGTGTGAAGTTTCGACCGATATTGAAATCAACGAGAGCGGCGTCTTCCTGTTTTTTTTTGAAATAGTAAATTACGTCATCATTATGCTCCCCATTGGCACCGTTGATGAATTCTTGTGAAGTAATAAATTTTTCAATTTTCTTCGGTGACCATCCACATGCGTACAATCCGCCAATTAAACTTCCTATTGAAGAACCGGTAATATAGTCGATGCGAACATTATGTTCCTCAAGTGCCTTAAGTACTCCAACATGCGCAAGTCCAGCGGCTCCGCCTCCACTCAAGACGACTCCCACTGTTTGTGCTTGTCCACATTTATATCCAAAGAATTGGAAAAAAAATAGAAAGCAAATAGTCAAGATATTGGCAACTACCGGTTTCATGATTATGAACCGAAAAATAGGAAAAATAGCCTGTTTTAAGTCTCTCAATAGTTGATATTTCCGCTACATTTAACTACCGAACCAAATACATAATGACGTTTCGTAAAGTAGTAGGGCACATCACTGGATTAACTTTAGTTATTTCGTTCTTTGGGTTGTACGGATTTGTTCGCTTTAACAATGATTCAGGAGGAGGATGTTTATCTCGTATTCCGAAAGTTGCAAACGAAGTAGTATTCGTTAATTACAAGCGCATTGGTATTAAGTTCGAGAAAGCGCTTAGGGCCGATCCCGATACCTATGTTAGAGTATCTAAACACCTTGATGTTGGTTTAAAATTGCTAGAAACTGGAATCAATTTTCAGCAAGGAATTGCTTTTTATTCGGTTCCATTTGATAAGTCAAAATTGTGGTGTGCGAATTGGGAGATTGCCGATTCAGTGCAATTTATTGCTGCCCTAAAAGAGGGCAATTTTAGAAAAATAGGGGGTAACCTATGGATGTCTGAAATTATTTCGGCTAACATTAAAATTTACCTGCATGTTAATCAGGGAATTGCTTCAGCTGTTCTGACCTCTAATCATATATTGGATATGGATTTGGCCGAGCTTGGAGATTTCTTTAGAAATTTGTCTGGACCATTTTTGGATCAGAAGTCAGTTGTCCAAATTATTGATAGATGTTCTAGTAATGATATAGTATTATGTCGGTTAAATTCAGGTTATAACAGCCGTAATGTGACCCCAATTTCAATTGTTGATTTTGAAAAGCAGTTTATCAAATTTAGTACTATAAATTCCAGCACAGAAAGTAGTGGGCATGATTGGAACGGGCAAGGAATTATTGCAAGTCTGTCAATTGATGAAATGAAAGATCATTCTGGTAGTTTCTCAGTTGTTGTTCGAAGCACATCTGGTTTAGCCAATTTGGGTGTAATGGGAGTCCCCAATGTTAGGATCAATATAGAAGGGTTAGAGTCTGTTCAACAATTGGAAGAGGTTGATTTTGAGAAGTATGAAAACCAGATTTATGTTTTAAGCAAGAGTCGTTTTGAGAGTTTATTGCAAAAGTCGATTCCAATTGGTTGGCAAATGTTCAACGATGCTGGACTGTGGGAAATTCTTGGCCAGCAATCTTTTTTGGCTGCTAATCGGCCGAATGGGCTAGTAGTTTCTAACTCAATAGACGAAATAAAAAAAAATGGTGAACAACCGGTTACAAGAGGTCCTTCTACTTTCTATTTTTCACTGGATGAATTGAAAAGGCAAATGCCTTTAGTACGCTTGGTAGTTGGAGACTTACAACTTAAGCATGTCGATTTAGCGATGATTTCTTCGTCGGTTAACGGGGAAATTCGATTTGTGGACGGGGGAATTCACCAAAATTCGCTCCTAGAATTAATCATACTTGGAACTCAAATATATGAGCTTTCTCATTCCATTTCAATTTGACCAATAAGTTCATTAAAGTACGCTGGCGCATGTACCAGTCGAGATCCATACCAACTGAACATTTCCCCGTCAACCAAAGCGATTCTTGCGTTCGGACATAGGCCTTGAAGTTCGATAATGTGTTTTTCTGCAAAAGGGTAGGGTTCGGACGATAGAAAAATTATATCGGGGTTTAAATTTGCAATTTCAGTTGATGTCAATTCTGGATACCGTCCTGTTGCAAGGTTTTTTAAACCACAAATGGTCAACATGCTGTTTATAAAGGTGTTTTGTCCGGCTGCCATGTAAGGGGATTTCCAGATTAAGTAAATGGATTTTAAAGGGGATAAACTTGGAGTAATTTCAAAAAAATTATTTTCAATTTTTTTTACCAGCTCCCTGGCTTGAATTTGATGACCAACCCATCGTCCAATATCTAAAATTGCTTGCAGAGCATCTTTCAGGTTCAGAATGTCTGTGACTAAGACAGAAACTTCCTCGGCCAACTGCTCTATTTGTTCTTTGGTGTTTTCCTCCTTATTGGCAATTACCAAATCAGGTCCGAGTCCAATTATGTTACTGAAATCTAAGTTTTTAGTTCCACCTATTCTTGTCTTTGCTCGAAACCAATGCTCTGGTCGAATGCAAAACTTGGTGATGCCGATAACTTTATTGCCCAATTCCAAAGTCCATAGAAGTTCCGTAAGAGAAGGAACTAAACAAATGATTCTAGAAGGACTAAAATTTTTCATTGAGTCGGAAGGGGAGTCCGGCCCAATAATCCAAGAAACTTTATGGCCTGTTTCAGCCAATTGAGTTTATTAAGTCTTGTTTGGTAATGATGTGATGGTCATCGGTTCCAATCTTCACCAAAACGGCCTGTGTATCTTTATCTAAAAGTCTTGAAACTTCATCTACCGGGGTTGATTCTTGTACAACAGGAAAAGAATCTGCCATTACTGTTGATATACTTTTCTCTTTTAAATTTGAATCTTCCACCAGTCTTGAAAAAAGTAGGTTATCCGTTATTGACCCCACAAATTTACCATTATCGGCAACAGGAATTTGCGAAATGTTGTAGCGGTTCATTGCATCAATAGCAATATGCACTGGATCGTCTGATTTTACGCTTATAAGTCTTTTATTCTTATGACTTTCAATCAAATCGATTGCTTGAACTTTTGGAGTGTCTAAAAATCCACGTTCTTTCATCCAGTCATCATTGAAAATTTTCCCTACATATCTGCTTCCATGATCATGAAAGAGAACAACAAGTACATCATCTTTAGTGAGCTCACTAGCAAGTTGTAACACTCCTTTTATTGCCGCTCCAGCCGAATTCCCAACAAATATCCCTTCTTCTTGTGCTAGTTTACGGGTATAAACCGCGGCATCCTTGTCAGTCACTTTCTCAAATTTGTCTATAATGTCGAAGTCGACATTTTTGGGAAGGATGTCTTCCCCAATTCCCTCGGTAATGTAAGGGTATATTTCACTCTCATCAAAAATTCCTGTTTCGTGGTACTTTTTGAATACCGAACCGTAGGTGTCAATTCCCCATATTTTGATGTCCGGATTTTTTTCTTTCAAGTATTTACCAATTCCAGAAATTGTTCCTCCAGTTCCAACTCCAACCACAAAATGAGTGATTTTTCCATTGGTTTGTTCCCATATTTCTGGACCAGTAGACTCGTAATGTGCTTGTCTGTTCGATAGATTGTCATACTGGTTTACATACCAGCTATTGGGGGTTTCAGTAGTCAATCTTCTGGCAACAGAATAATAAGATCTTGGATCATCGGGCTCTACAGCTGTTGGGCAAACCACAACTTCTGCACCTACAGCCCTTAGGATATCCATTTTTTCTTTGGATTGCTTATCGTTTAATACGCAAATAAGCTTGTATCCTTTGACAATGCAAGCAAGGGCTAAGCCCATTCCTGTATTTCCTGAAGTGCCTTCAATTACTGTTCCGCCTGGTTTGATCAAGCCTTCTTTTTCCGCATCCTCGACCATCTTCAAGGCCATTCGATCTTTGACTGAATTTCCCGGATTGGTGGTTTCTACTTTTGCCAGTACCGTGGCAGGAATACCTTTAGCGAGTTCATTTATTTTGATCAACGGCGTATTACCGATGGTTTCCAGAATACTATTGAAATACTGCATTGCGTGTTAATTACAGACCTCCAGTCTTCGAACCAGATTTGGTCAATCTAGAGCGCGAATTTACAGAAGAGACAGGAGTCCCCCAAATTATTAATTCGTCAGAATCAGTTGTTCACGAATTGCCCTGCGAGTGAAAAAGCTCATTGAAATATCCGTATTACCAACGAATGAGCAAATTAGAATTTAGCTCGATGTCTTCTAACTCTTCCTCCACGACGTTTCATCCAGCTATAGTTTTGTCGGTAGAATGAATTCTTTCCACGAAGAACATAGCTGTAATAAAATTGAGCGTAGATGAAAGCGTCATTGTCATTTGGATCACCACGTTTATTTCCTGGAGCATAATTGGCAATATGCGGAATTCCCTCTTCCTCGGCCACCAGGTGCGTTTTGTTGGCCATTTCCGCGCTCACTCCAGAAAGTCCATCAGCATACACAGTACTTATATCATCCAAATAGTCTGTAAAAGTAGTGTGGTAAGTCAATTCCAATCCAAATCTGTGTTTTCTCAAGAACGTCATGTAAAATCCCGCTCCTGCTGGCACAGAAAATGAAAATCGGCTGTAGCTTTGTCCCTCAGTTTTCAATGGCTGTAGATCAATCCATTGACTTTGATAGGTTCCCTGAGGATTGTGCATAAAACCTGCAATACCGGCAAAAACATAAGTTTTGAAATCAAGAATGTATCGGCCTGTATGACCTACGTCGTTAATTCCGAACACATATAGATCAGATCGAAGTTGAACATCTGTAATATCGTTTTTAAAGTTCAGATTACGTCCTCGTCTTCCAGGATTTGTGGAAAGAGCATCGCTCCCTTGAATTTTTAAGTGATTAATTGCAGCTTGAACAGCTAAAAATCGGACAATTCGGTAGCGAGCAAATGCGCCAACGGCAAATCTTGTATACTTGACTTGCATGTCTGAAACAAATGAACGCGATGGTTTGTCTTTCCCTCCTATTTCTCCTAAGTAATTGGACGGACCAACTTTAAATCCGATTTCCAAATTGTATTGGGTCGAAGCAAAAATGGGAAGCACTAATGCCAACAGAAATACGCCTTTTAAAAAAGTGTTATTCATGGAGCAAATATATATACTTTTACTTTAGGTGAACCTAAAATCAGGTACTGGTTTGAATTATGAGTGAATCCGTACATTCCAAATAATGAAATATTTAGAGTTAAACGATAATATTTCTCAAAGGTTTTGAAATCCAGTTAAAAAGGAATTCCTAACACTTGATTTGATGCTCGAAGCGGAATAAAATTCATTTGCGCGTGCGAATTGAATATCTTCGCGAATAGATTTGATATTCCATGAATAGAATTACCTCTTTGTTTGAAATTGATTTGCCCATAATTCAAGCTGGAATGATATGGTGTTCAGGCTGGAAGTTGGCAAGTGAGGTAAGCAATGCAGGAGGATTGGGGATTATAGGATCAGGATCTATGTATCCTGACGTTTTGCGCGAACACATTGATAAGTGCAAGGCCGCAACATCCAAACCGTTTGCGGTAAACTTGCCTATGATATATCCGGATATTGACAAACACGTTGAAACCATTCTTGAAAAGAAAGTTCCCATAGTTTTTACTTCTGCTGGGAATCCAAAAATTTGGACAAAAGAGCTTAAAGACTCCGGAGTAAAAGTGGTTCACGTAGTATCTAGTGTGAAGTTTGCAAAGAAGGCCGAGTCAGCAGGAGTAGATGCGGTTGTCGCTGAAGGTTTTGAAGCAGGAGGACATAACGGTCGGGAAGAAACAACTACGATGTGTTTGATACCGATGGTTAAGAAAGAGGTAAGTATACCAGTAATTGCGGCAGGAGGAATTGGATCTGGAAACGGAATGTTGGCTGCGATGATTTTAGGTGCTGATGCGGTACAGATTGGTAGTCGATTTGTTGCTTCAGAAGAATCTTCAGCACACGATAATTTTAAAAATTTGGTTGCTCAAGCAGCTGACGGCGACACTTTGCTAACTTTAAAGGAGTTAACCCCGGTTAGATTGCTTAAAAATCCGTTTTTTGATAAGGTTATTAACGCTTACATGGCGAATGCGAGCATCGAACAGTTGAGTGAACTGCTTGGTCGAGGGCGTGCCAAAAAGGGCATGTTTTTGGGAGATTTAGAAGAGGGTGAGCTGGAAATAGGTCAAATTTCGGGCTTGTTCGATGATATTTTACCGGCTAGAAAAATTCTTGAATCGATAATGGAAGAGTTTAACGATTCGAGAGAGCAACTACGTACTAATTCGAAATTTTCATTTGATTTTGTTTAATGATAAAATTTGAAAAATTTACCCTAAGCAACGGTTTAAGGGTTATTGTCCACAAAGATGAGTCAACGTCGATCGCGGCGTTTAATCTTTTGTATGATGTCGGAGCGAGAGATGAGAGCGAATCTCGAACTGGATTTGCACATTTATTTGAACACTTAATGTTTGGAGGGTCAGTTAATATTCCAAATTTTGATCAGCCATTACAACGGGTGGGGGGGCAAAGTAATGCATTTACCTCCAACGATATTACTAATTATTATATAACAGTGCCAACGGCGAATTTAGAGACGGCCTTTTGGTTGGAATCCGATCGTATGCTGGATTTAGCTTTTACTGATAAAAGTTTGGAAACGCAGCGCAGCGTTGTTGTTGAGGAATTTAAACAAAGGTACTTAAATCAACCTTATGGAAATGTTTGGTTGTTATTGCGTCCGTTGGTTTATAAGAAACATCCATATAAATGGGCAACAATCGGGAAAGAAATTAGCCATATTGAACAGGCTACGATGGAGGAGGTGAAGTCCTTTTTTTATAAGCATTATTCTCCCGAGAACGCTGTATTGACGGTTTCTGGAAATATAGAGTTTGATGAGGTCCGAAGACTTAGCGAGAAGTGGTTTGGTCCTATTCAGCGAAAATCGGGATACAACAGATCATTGCCTCACGAGCCGAAACAACAAGAGGAGCGGTTGCTAGAAGTTTATAGAAATGTTCCAGCATCTGCCATATATAAAGTGTTTAGAATGCCTGGTCGAATGCATAAGGAGTATTATATCGTGGACCTGATATCAGATATTTTGGCAAGAGGGGAATCTTCCCGCCTTCATCAGGAGTTGGTGAAAGAGAAGAAATTGTTTTCTGAAATAAGTGCTTATGTTAACGGCAGTACTGACGACGGATTGTTAGTTATTTCAGGCAAGCTATCGCAAGGGGTTGGAATGGATGAGGCTAATGAATCAATTGTAAATGTTTTGGATGAATTGGTGTTAAATCCGGTCACGGAAATAGAACTGACCAAGGTTAAGAATAAAGCCGAGTCAACGCGAGTTTTTTCTGAAATGAGCGTGCTCAACAAGGCCATGAATCTATCAATATTTGAACTTTACGGTGATGCCAATTTAGTGAACCTTGAAGATCAAAATTATGCTGAAGTAAGTGTGCAAAGCATCCAAAATTCGGCAAAGTCATTATTTCGAAAAGAAAATACTTCAACAGTGTATTACCATGCCAAAAATTAGTGAATTCGACCTTGATCGGTCTATTGCCCCAGCAGAGGCTAATATATCGGTTAATGATATAATAAGGTCTCAGACCACTGAATTTTCAAGTGGCCTTGTATTGCACCATATTGACGCGGGGTCCCAAGAGGTTGTTCGAATTGAATTCGAATTTAGGGCTGGTAGCAGATATCAGAACAAGCCGTTACTTGCAGAGTTTGCGAATCGACTGTTGGTTAAAGGGACAATTACAAAGTCTGCTCAAAAGGTAGCTGAGCTAATAGATTGCTACGGCGCATTTTTGGAAACAGAAATTGATAAAGATAGGGCATCATTGGTTCTATTCTCGCTTAATAAGTATGTTGATAAGGTGCTTCCTGTGGTTTTGGATGTTTTGATGAATCCAGCTTTTAGTGAGAGCGAGTTAGATCTTTATAAGGCTAATCAGGTTCAGAAAATGCTCGTCGAACAGGACAAGGTGTCGTATCTGTCTCGAAAGAAATTCAATAAAGAACTTTATTTGACTGATCATCCGTATTACGGGCACTTTACGGTTGAGGATGTTCAGCATATCAACGCCGAAGATTTGAAAGCTTTTTATACTGAGCATTACAGAGATAAAGGAGTAGAAGTCTATATGGCAGGGTGCGCAAAACCGGAATTGGTGCGGATGGTCGGAGAAATGGTTAATTCAGCCGGCATGTCCTTTATGGATCGGCCACAAGAGATTAGAACCAATTGGATTGATGCGGAAGTTGGAGCCCAGCACTTTGTAGAAAAACAGAACGCCCTTCAGTCCGGAATTCGAATAGGGCGATTTGTTGATGTCTACAGAGGAGGAGAAGGGTTTGTAGGACTCCAAGTGCTCAATACCCTGTTTGGCGGATATTTTGGTTCTCGTTTGATGTCTAATATTCGAGAAGACAAAGGCTATACTTATGGCATTGGTTCAGCTTTATATACTTGTGATGATGCTTCCATTTTATTTATGGTGACCGAGGTTGGAGCCGAGGTAACCAAAGCTTCTTTAAAAGAGATATATTTCGAAATGAACCGACTTGTTCAAGAAAAGGTTTCAGAAAAGGAGTTGTCGTTGGTGAAAAATTACATGGGTGGAGCCTTTCTGAAAAGCGTTGATGGACCTTTTGAACTAATGGAAAGGTATAAAATGCTTAAACGATCAAATTTGGGATACGACTACTACGAGTCTTATATCGAATCTCTTAATCAGGTTACAGCGGAGCAAATATTATCTTTGGCGCAGAAATATTTGGACAAAGAAAATTTTCTAGAGGTAGTTGCAGGTAAAAATATGTAGGCAACTTAACGGCTATTTTTACGTAATAGCATAACATAATTAATGTATTAGCGCTAACTTGAGTGAATATACTGATTAACTGAAAGTTGAGTCATAGTTGTGATTGAGAAGATAGCTGGTAGAATAGAGCGGTTGCGTACTTCGGTTTTTGTAGCCGTTTTAATCTGTTTGGTATTTACGGATTTTAAAACTTGTAGAGCCGAGCACTTGTTGGGCGGTGAGATTACTTGGGCGTGTCAAAGTAATGGACAGTACATATTTCAGTTAAAATTGTTTCGTGATTGTAACGAACCTGTAGTTAATATTACGGGAATGAAATTGGCAGTTTGGAACCATCCAAGTATTACTTCGATACCGGTTAATTTTATTTCCTCAACGGATATTTCACCTACTTGTACAGCATCAGGAGGAGCGCAACCTGTGGATTGTTCCACAAAGGGAAAAGGAGCCGTGGAAGAGTATCTTTTTCAGTCGGATCCATTAAATCTGCCCGGTGTGCCGGGAACCGACGGATGGGTGTTCACCTGGACCAAAGTTTATCGTAACTCAACAATTTCTAATATTCAAGCAGGAGGTGTAGGAATGACCCTTAAAGCTGTAATGTATGCTTATAACGGACAGGATGCCAATACTTGTTATGACAGCTCTCCTCAATTCTATGAAATTCCTTCAACTGTAATTTGCCAAGGAAAGCCTTTTACATTCAATCATAATGTCTTTGATTCAGATCTAGATTCTTTGATTTATAGTTGGGCACAACCGTTAGCTGATCTTGTTTCGACATACAATCCTCCCACTGATCCAAAGTTAGTACAGTGGCAAAACGGCTTTAGTACAGATTCACCAATGCCAGGTACAGCATTTAATCCGGATAACAAAGGGGCTAATTTGGATAAGGAATCTGGAGAAATAACTTTTAAGTGTTTTAATGAAGGCATTTATGTACTTGTGTTAAAACTAGAATCGTTTAGAGATGGGGTTTTAATTGCCGAAAATTATCGGGAGTTACAGGTTTTTGTGGTGCCGTGTTTAGGTAACAACAACATTCCACAAATCGAACCTCCGTTCATTGAAAATGGGGTTAAAACTTTTTACCGAGAGGTTCAGGCGGGTGATTTGGTGAATTTTGATGTTAACGTTACAGACGCAGAATTTTTGCAAGATGGAACAACTCCTCAGGCTGTTACCATTGATTTAGCCGGTCCCAATTATGGCAATGGATTTACTGACGAAAACATTGGGTGTGCAATTGCTCCGTGCGCCACGGTTACCCAGAGTATTCCATTCTCTGGGGCTCAAGCAGCACAAGTTTCAGTGAAATGGAAAACCAGTTGTAACCATTTATCTGCTTCCGGAAACGCAGACTTTCGAGATTATAATTTTGTTATCAGAGCGCAAGATGACTTCTGTCCAGCTCCTGGAGTTGCATATGCTACTGTTCGGATTCGGGTTAAGTCGTTAGCCACAGTTGCTGCACCGACCATAAATTGTGCTAATGTACTCTCAAATGGTGATGTAGAATTATCCTGGAATCCAGCTACTAATACTGGAAATTCTTTCGCCAGTTATGAACTATACGTTTCTTCCGGAGGGTCATATACACTTCTCACTAGTATTAAGGACATAAACATAACCAGCTATTCTCATCTGGCCGCAAACGGAAACAACACATCTTTAAAGTATAAATTAACTGTAAAATCTGGGTGCAGTGGGGCGATTGAAAGCACACCTGGGAACGAAATTTCTACCATGCTTCTTAATGTAAGTGATCCAAATGATGGTACGGCCGTATTGCAATGGAATGCATTACATGCTCCAAGCAATTTAGCGTCTGCAGGAGGTTACATACTTTTCAGAGAGTATCCGCTCGGAACATGGTCAGCAATAGATACGTTAACGTACGGAACCAATATTTACGTGGATACAATAACTATTTGCGATGACACTTTAAATTACAAGATCAAAGTTGATAATAGTTCTGGATGTTCTTCTGAATCTTCGATTGGAGGTGGTCGATTTAAGGATGTAATTGGACCTTCAGCTCCGATAATTAGCTCTATTTCTGTGGACTCAATATCTGGTTTGGCGAACATTACATGGTCGGCTACTGAAGAGGATACGAAGGGATATATTCTTATGAAGAATATTGGTGGACAGTGGGTTAGGATTGATACAGTTTATGGGATAAATAATACTACTTATGAATATTTTGGCTCATTGGCTAGTGATGAAAATGAAACATATGCACTGTCTGCATTTGATACCTGTGTGACTGGAAATTTTGGAAGTACGAATACGAGTATTATTGGAGATGGTCACACTTCTATATACGCTGAAGGGAGTATTGATACGTGCAATAGAAGTGCATATATACATTGGTCGCCATACGAAGGATGGAAAAATGGTGTGGAGAGATACGATATTTTGGTTGCAAACGATGGTAAGAATTATTCATATGTGGGTTCTGCGGATAGGAGCAGTTATACTTATGAACATAATGGGCTTTTGACCGGAAAGGAGTACTGCTACATTGTGCGGGCAATAGAAAAAGGTGGTACCGCATGGGCAAATTCGAATCCCACTTGTTTTTTAATGCTGGCGCCTGAATTACCCAAGGTATTTTATTTGCAAACTGCTACTGTGGCAGGGAAGGATCAAGTTGGGGTACGAATATTTCAAGACCAGCTGCAAGGCAATGGACTTGACTATTATCAGATTGCCAGATCTCCAGGTTTAGTCGAGGATTTTGAAATTGTTGGTATCGTTTCAGGTGTAAGTTCTCCACTTTCTTTTATTGACGATGTAGATGTTTCAGCTCGTCCATATTACTACAAAGCCTATTTGGTAGATCGATGTGGTGAAATTGGGGATAGCACCAATTTTGGAACAACGATTCATGCCACGATTATTCCTAAGGTCGAGTCTCATTCCTATTTCAATTTGGTTCAGTGGACACCTTACCAAGGTTGGGCAGGAAACGTCCAAGGTTACGATGTTTATCGATCAATTAATGGTGTATTTGAAGCCAATCCTATTGCGCAACTTGGTCCAGATCAAACATCTTTGATTGACGATGTCACCTCTTTTGTCAAAGGTGAGATTAACGAGTCGGCTTTTGCCGATGGTAAGTTTTGCTATTACATTGAAGGAAATGAGTCTACCAATGTGCATGGGATTAATGAAATAAGTAGGTCTAATACGGTATGTACCTCGCATGCTCCAATTGTATTTATTCCAAATGCAATTGTTATCGACGGAGCTAATCCTGTTTTCAATCCTGTAATCAGCTATTTTGATATTTCAACAGATTATCATTTTGCGATTTTTAATCGCTGGGGTCAAAGGGTTTGGGAAACCTCCGATCCGTTTGAGGGATGGGACGGTAAACTTAAAGGAGGTAAATCAGGCGGAGATGCCGTTTATATTTATTCCTTGAAATTTCGAGATGGTTCAGGTAAAATTCATGAATTTGATGGGCCTGTTACGGTATTACAGGCTCCTTAATTGTAACTTTCTCTTCCCAGTTTAAGAATACATTTTACTTCCATTTTCAACATTACGCTGCGACTTAAGATTTCCTCTTTATTTTTGATCCAATTCAAGAAAGAACTATCGTATCGTGAAAGTTTGTATTGCCGAAAAGCCGAGTGTTGCTAAGGAAATTGCCAAAATTGTTGGGGCTTCTGTTAAAAAGCAGGGGTATTTTGAAGGCAATGGATATCAGGTAACATGGACTTTTGGACATTTATGTGGATTAAAAGAACCTCATGACTACACGATAAATTGGAAGCGTTGGGATTTAAACCATTTGCCAATGTTGCCCGGAACCTTTGGAATTAAATTAATTGGGGATTCTGGGGTTCAAAAGCAATTTGAAATAATTGCGTCTCTCGTCGGCGCTGAGCGGTGTAGCGAAGTTATAAACTGCGGGGATGCTGGTCAAGAGGGTGAATTGATTCAGAGATGGGTACTAACCAAGGCAGGTTCAGCAAAGCCTTTGAAAAGGCTGTGGATTTCTTCATTGACCGAACAGGCTATTAAAGAGGGATTCTCGAAGTTGCGACAGGGTAACGAATTTGACTCTTTATACGCCGCAGGTGCGGCACGAGCGATTGGTGATTGGATTCTGGGAATGAATGCTACGCGGCTTTATACCTTAAAATATGGAGCGCATAAACAAGTGTTGTCAATTGGCAGGGTTCAGACACCAACTTTAGCCTTAATTGTGAATCGACAGCACGAAATTCAAAATTTTAAGTCAGAAACGTATTGGGAATTAAAAACGAATTATAGAGAGGTTTTGTTTACCTCCAATTTGGGTAAAATCAAAAGTAAATCAGAAGGAGACCAGCATGCAGCAAATGTTGGGAAATATCCATTCAAAATTACATCCTATCAGCAAAAGAAAGGAAAAGAACATGCTCCTAAGTTATTTGACCTAACATCTCTACAAGTAGAAGGAAATAAAAAGTTCGGGTTTTCGGCAGAAGAGACCTTAAACAAGGTTCAAAAGTTGTATGAACAAAAGTTGGTTTCTTACCCACGAGTGGATACAACTTATCTGTCGGATGATATTTATCCGAAGGTTCCTTCAATTTTGGTCGGACTTCTACGATTTCAGCAATTTGTCGAGCCGTTGTTGAAGGAGAAAATACGCAAAACAAAACGCGTTTTTGACAATAAGAAAGTTTCAGATCATCATGCAATTATTCCAACGGGTGTAAAGGCTGGAACTTTGCCTATTGACATGCAAAAAATTTATGATCTTATCGCATTGCGATTTATCGCCGCTTTTTATCCAGATTGTACCGTAAGCAACACAACTGTACTTGGTGGTTTGGCCAAAGAGTATTCAGAATCTGAAAAACAAGTTGAGTTTAAGGCGGCTGGTAGACAGGTTGTTGATCCGGGTTGGCGAGTGGTTTACCAGGAAACTCAGAAAGAAGGAGAGGACAAACAATTGTTACCAGCCTTTCAGGAAGGAGAAACAGGATCGCACAAGCCAATATTGCAAGAAAAGAATACGCAACCGCCAAAATACTTCACAGAGGCGACGCTTCTTCGAGTAATGGAAACTGCAGGGAAAAAGGTTGACGATGAAGAGCTTCGAGAGGCGATGAAAAATAATGGCATTGGACGGCCTTCCACAAGGGCTAACGTAATAGAAACACTCTTTCGAAGAAAGTACATTCAAAAGACTAAGAAGAGGATTGAGGCAACAAATACTGGAATGCAGTTGATTGGAGTGATCAAAAACGATATTCTGAAGTCTGTTGAGCTTACTGGGCAGTGGGAGAAAAAGCTTCGAGAAATTGAAAAGGGAGAATACGCGGCGGCAGATTTTAAGAAGGAAATGTTTGAGATGGTAACCAACCTAGTTCATGAGGTTAAATTTGATACACTTTCTACGAGGATTAGTAGTGAGAGCGAAAAGGTGGTTGCGAAAGAGAAAAAGAAATCGGATAAATCGGTTTCCTGCAAGAAGTGCAGTCAAGGGACAATTGTGAAAGGGGCTTCAGCTTTTGGTTGTTCTAATTATAAAGCTTGTTCGTTTCGATTTCCATTAGAATTTGAAGGCAAGAAATTGACGCTTTCGCAAGTAAAGTCGATCATTGAAAAGGGCAAGTCTTCCTTGATAAAAGGATTTTCTGTTGATGGTAAAAAGGCCGATGGTTGGATTTTGATCGATGTGGATGAATCGATTGTTTCAAGCAATAGTGGACAAAGCGAATTCAATCTGAGGTTGGAAATCAAAGCAATTGCGAAACCAAAATGTCCGAAATGTAAGGTGGGGGAAATTATAGGCGGTAAAGCGTCTTGGGGATGTGCCGAATGGAAATCGGGGTGCGATTTTGTGTTGCCATTTGCATTTGCAGGACACCAACTGTCGGGCAGTAATAGAGATAAATTAATTGCTGGAAAGAAGACCGGGATAATAAAGAATATTATTCCTGAGGGAGAAACAGAACCTCAACCAGGTTATCTAAAATTGGACGGAGCGTACAAAATTCAGTTTGAGAAAAAATAATGAGAACTTTACGCTTTCAAAATCGGAAATAAATGAAGTGGTTAGAATCGCATTATTTTCTTGGTGTTGGAGCTTTGCAGTGGATAACAGGTATAATCATAATTGCGTCAGCTGTCATTTTAGGACGCTTGTTTATCAAACTATCCAAAAACGTATTCAAAAAACTAGCAGCGCAAACCAAAACGCGTTTTGACGATATTTTGGTAGACGAACTTGAAGAGCCAATTGCATTCTCCATCGTGCTGGCCGGATTGTATTGGGCGGAACATATTATTACCAAAATTGACCAAATAGCTTTAAAGGCTGCGTACCCTACTAAGTGGAAATTTTGGGAAACCCGAATTAACAATGTCGAAAACGTGTTGGACAATGTTTTCATCTTTTTGTTCATCGTAAATGTTGCCTGGTTGATTGCTAGAGTGTTGGATTCTATTATTCTTGAGTACGTTATGCCAAGAGTAGAACGGTCAGAAACTTCTGCTGATAATCAGATTCTTCCGCTCGTTCGAAAAGCTTTGAGAGGAATTATTTGGACCGTGGGAATCGTAATGGGACTGGATAATGCCGGTTTGGACATAACAGGCGCTATTGCAGGGCTTGGAATTGGTGGTTTGGCGCTTGCTTTAGCGGCGCAAGATACGGTGAAGAATTTCTTCGGCGGAATAATGATCTTTTTGGATAAACCGTTTCGACTCCGAGACCGGATAAAGATTATTGGATACGATGGATTCGTTGAAGAAATTGGAATTCGGAGTACCAGAATTAGAACCTTGGAAGGTAGATTGGTTACAATTCCAAATTCAACTTTTTCTGAAAGTGCCGTTGAAAACGTTACTGCAGAGCCGGGCAGAAAGGTTAAGCTTCAATTGGGCCTAACCTACGATACGCCGCCCGAAAAAATGGAACTAGCGCTCCAAATTTTAAAGGATATTATTACTGACCATCAAGACATCGTAGCCGATGAGAATATTATCAGCTTTGATACCTTCGGTGATTTTTCTTTAGGCATCATGTTTATCTATTATATTCGGAAGGAAGTAGATATTTTCGAGTCACAGAGTGTAATTAGTCTTGCTATTCTAAAGAGCTTCAACGAAGCTGAACTTGAGTTTGCATTTCCAACTCAAACGATTTACAAAATCGATCAATGAAGCGGATCGCTGAAATTATTTCCAAGTACCTATGGATTTGGGCAATTGGTTCACTTACCCTAGGCTTGTTTCCTTGATACCCGTCCAGAATTAAATGTTGAACAGCAAAACTTCTATTCCGAAAGATATACGGAAAGTATTAGTCGTTTAACGGAGTGTTAATTGGTGTTCTAATTTCCAGCAATAAGGTGAAGGTTTTGGAAATAAAAAGAGGGGCTTTGGCCCCTCTTGCAATTCAAATTAGTGATATCTTATTCTATGACATTAAGGTACAGGTATCCTATTTTTTTGTCATTAGTCGTTTTTGATTCAAAGATGAAGTAATAGGTTCCTTCAGATAGTGTGCTTCCACCAATTCCACCCGAGGACTGACCACTCCAGGTGTTGTTATAATTCTCGGTTTGGAAGACCTGATTTCCCCACCTGTTGAAGATTGTAAGTTTATTTATTGGATGTCTCAAGCTAACTCCTACAATTTCAAATACATCATTGTATCCATCGTTATTAGGGGTCACAAGGTATCCTTCTCCATCTTGAATGTCTGGATCGTAAACCGTTGGGTCTGTACCTATGTTAACTTCCTCATTATCGTTCATTCCATCGCCATCGGTATCCGGATTGTATGGATCAGTTCCAATTTCAATTTCTTGTCCATTTGTTAATCCATCTCCATCGCAATCAGTATCTTGCCAAGCTGGGTTGGTAGAGTCGTATCCTGTGTATCCCGATTGCTGAGCAGGGTCACACGGGTCGTTTGGATCCGTTCCGTTGTTGATTTCAGTGTTGTCATCGATTCCATCGCCATCGGTATCCGAATTGTATGGATCAGTTCCGTTTGTATGCTCGTTTCCGTTGGACATGCCGTCTCCATCGCAATCGGCATTTTGCCAAATTGGATTAGTAGAATCGAATCCTGTGTATCCAGGCTGTTGGGCAGGATCACATGGATCGTTAGGGTTAGTTCCATCGTTGATTTCAATGTTGTCGTCAATACCATTACCGTCTGAGTCTGCATTATAAGGATCCGTTCCGTTTGCATGCTCATCGCCATTGTTTAGTCCATCACCGTCACAATCTGCCTCCTTCCAAATAGTATTAGTCGAATCATAGCCTGCGTATCCTGGTTCTTGCTTAGGATCACAAGGGTCTGTTCCGTCTGAGTTTCCATTCACTTCTTCGCCATCATTTAAACCATCTCCATCGGTATCAGGAACTAATGGATCAGTGCCGTTGGTTGCTTCATCACCATCATTAACACCGTCATTGTCCGTGTCAGGATTGTAAGGGTCTGTCCCATTGGTTAATTCTTGTCCGTTTGTTATACCGTCATTATCGCAGTCTGCTGCATTCCAAAGATTATTGGTTGCATCGTATCCTTGGTAACCTGGTTCTTGTTGAGGATCGCATGGTTTAGTTCCATCTGTTCCATTAGTGATTTCTACACCATCGTTTATTCCATCCCCATCGGTATCCGGATTAAGTGGATCGGTACCATTAGTGTTTTCCGTTCCATCGTCTACACCGTCTCCGTCTGAATCAGCGTTGTATGGATCTGTACCATTGGTATGTTCTGTTCCATTCAAAACTCCATCGCCATCGCAGTCCGCAGCGGCCCAAATTGCATTGTTTTCATCGTAACCGGTATACCCAGCAGGCTGAGCAGGATCGCATGGATCTTTGGGTGATGTTCCGTTATTTTCTTCATCACCATCATTTTCTCCATCGCCATCGGTGTCAGGATTGTATGGGTCCGTTCCGTTAGAATGTTCCGTTTCATTTTTAATTCCATCGCCATCGCAGTCCGCTTCTTGCCAAATTGGGCTCATTGAATCGTAGCCAGTATATCCCGGATCTTGTGCTGGATCACATGGGTCGTTCGGGTTTGTGCCATCGTTGTTTTCGACATCGTCATTATTCCCATCTCCATCAGAGTCTATCTCCGTGCTGTAGGGATCAGTTCCATTGGTAGCCTCGTCACCATTGTTTTCTCCGTCTCCATCACAGTCTGCTGCAGCCCAAATCGCATTAGTGGCATCGTAATTTGAATATCCAGGGTCTTGAGGTG
>JAHDGY010000048.1 GCA_020631555.1 Flavobacteriales bacterium
AACCTTGCAATTTTAAACACCACAAATGCCAAATTCATGCACCAATTACTGCTAACAAACAGAGAGTACCGCAGTTTTTAAGAAGCGACTAATTACCTACTGGTAAAATAGCGTACTAGCATACTACTTTATGTGCAAAGGCCTCTCCAAATGAGCAGTTCGAAACTCCAATGATACAGAATAAACAAATAAGCCCTCCTCATCTCTGAGAAGGGCTTCACACTTATCACCCTCGGTCGTTGTTAACGACCGATTAATCTCGGGTCCATTGTAAGCCTTTACCCATGACTTAAGACCTTTTTTTTCGGGCACCCTTCTATTTACTATCAGAGCACCTGAAAAACCCTACAAGCATCCAACGTTTAGATATCGATTACGTCGAATTCTTCGTTGAATGCGTTTTCACAAAAAGTCTTGATCTCCTGCGCAGTAGCCGTTGGCTTTACGTGGTCGCGGATGAAGAACTTTAAGATTTCCAATTGATCATCCTCCGGATTGTTATCTAAATGTCTGTATAAACCAGGCAATTCTTCTTTATGAACAAAATTACAAGTAACTGAAATACTGTCTGATTTAGACGTTACATCGTGGAACCAGTTGGCTGGGAAAAGAATAACCTCTCCCGGAGAAAGTGTATCCTCGTAGCTTGCCTTAGCCTTTGGAAAATCTGGGAATTTCTCCAAATCTGGATCAAGTATGTTTACAAATTCTTTCCCGTTAAAAACGTAATCTTCTTGATCTGGTGCATACAATACAAAGCCCTTCTGACCTTGAAACTGGCAAAGTACCGCATTACTGTTGAATGGATCTTTATGTAGTCTAGTTCTCGCCCCTTGCCCAGATAAGAACAATCCTTTGTATGGGAATCTAGATTCAGTAATCTTCACAGGAGACATATCTCTTCGGAAAGGAACCGCTAACGGATCGGTTGGCAAAAAGTATGGATGACTCCATGCATTCTCCAACTGTACAAATACATCATCAGACCAGTAGAAATCAACTTCTTTCAACTTGGTATACCAGCGTGTATATTCTTTGCTTAATTCTCCGTCTTTATCTTTCTTGAAATTCTTGGCCAGGTAATTCTTAAGTGTATCTACGTTTTGCAAGTCAAACAAATCGTCGTATACCTGCACCTCGAAATAACCAAATTCCTTTTCCAAAGATTCTGGTTGAAATCTGCTCATATCCCAGTCCTTCATACCATCGGTAATGATAACCGGAACGCGAGATAGAAGGTACTTTTCCATAAAGTCCTCCTGAGACAAATTACTTACTCTTTCTACTTTCATTTTTTTTGTGTTTTATGGGTTAAATAATTGTGATGCATTAAGTTTCTATTGTGTTTTATTGTTGTTTAAAAAATTGCGAAACCACTTTGGCTAGTTGACGAGCATTATCTCCAAGCACCATGGATTCATGATCTCCCGGACTTTTGACAATTTGTAAATTCGGTAGCACAGCCTTCCAAGCCTTATCGGCTTTTCGCTGTTCATTCCATCCACGATCTTGTTTCTGTGCCCTAACCAGTAATACGTTTTCAGCATTTACCTCAGAGGCCTCATAATTAATCGAATCATTGGTCATGAAAAGATCGAATATTGGTCTGAAATCCTCGATGCTGAATGAAGTAAAATAGCCTTCTAGTAAACTTTCGATAACTGACCAATAGTCGTACGTTTTCGCCTCTTCCAATTCATCGAAAATGTCTACTTCGAAATCATTGAAATTTGTATCCAGCTTGGCAAAGAATCCGTGTGCAACAAAATGCTCAACCAACTCTTCAATGTTATCTAGTAAATCGTCGCCTTTTGATGCAGTCGTAGAGACATCTGAATCCAGCACAACAGCTTTTACTTGCTGACCTTTCAGCTCTAGTTGTTTACATATCTCCATTGCGACAAGACCTCCAATCGAGTGACCAACAACCTGAATTGGTTCTTTAGATTCCACCTTTCTAATCTGCTGAATGCAATATTCTGCAATTTCAGGGATAGAACGCATCGGCCTTTCCCCGGCTCGCAATCCCGCAAGCTGTATCCCATAAAGTGGAGGCAGGGTCATCGACCCTTTTATTTTTGACGCGCCATTTGATATTTCTCCCAACAAATCACCCAAGGCATTGGCCAAATCGTAGTAGAAATCTGCAATTCCAAAGGCTCCGGGAACAATAAAGATTGGCGCAATATTGCCATCCCCTTCGCGCAAAAATGTTAGACCATCTACTTGTTCGAAAGATTTCGGCCTATTAATTAATGAAGCAATTCCTTCCCTTAGAAGGTTCTCGGCAAGCTCGTCGTCCTCAAAAATTACCACCCGCACCGATGCATCGTTCATAACATATTGCAATCGCTCAGTCGGGTGCGCAGGGTCCAACGGCACATAAGATGCTCCAGACTTTATTGTCGCCAAAATCCCGACGATCATTTCAATGCCTCGGTGAAATAAAAGCCCTACTCGATCTTGGGCTTGAACACCGCTAGCTAATAAACTATTGGCCAATCGGTTGGGCCTAACATCTAACTCTTGGTAAGTCAATTTTTCTTCTCCAAAGACCAGTGCAATGGATTCTGGATATTGGGCTACAGTATTTTTAAAACTCTCGGCTAACGTTTCGAATTCCAATTCAACTTGATCCGAATCGTTGAAAGACGCTATGAGCAACTGTTCATTTTCAGACGCAAGCGAAATCTGCTCAACTTCAGCACTTGCATTGTCTACTACAGCGTTGAGAATATTCGAATAGTGGTTGGCAAATTGTTCAATTGTAGCCTCTTTGAACAAGTCCGTACAATAGTTGATTTTGCACTTCAGGCCATTCTTGTTTTGCTCAACGTCAAAAGTGATATCGAACTTAGCAATATCGTAATCGAATGGCTGTATTGTGAGTTTCGCACCACCCAACTGAATTGGGTGATCTTTTGTTCTTGTATGAAGCGCAAATAGTGTCTGAAAAATGGGAGTATGACTCAAATCGCGATCTTGAACTACTCGATCCACAATTTTTTCAAACGGCGCATTCTGATGATCGTAAGCTTCAAGTGTAGCTTGTTTTACCTCGTTAAGAAGTTCCGTGAAAGTACCTTCTACACTCGTTCGAATCGGCTGGGTGTTGACGAAAAATCCGATCAATGGTTCCACCTCTTTCATTACTCGGTTTGCCATTGGAATTCCGACTACTACATCTGATCCTTCGTTGATATTGTAACGCTGCAATAATACTTTATAGGCCGACAACAAAGTCATGAACAACGTTGCGCCGTGCGTAGTGGCTAGACCTTCTAGTTTGGCAACTAAGTCTTTGTTTAACGTAAACTCGAAGTTTGCACCACTCGTGCTTTGCAATTTCGGCCGTGCATAATCTACCGGGATTTCCAACTTGGTCACATCACCAAGTTTGGTCTCCCAATAGTTCAATTTGTTCTCCAAAGCTTCCTGATTTTCCCGTTCCCAAATACTGAAATCAGCATATTGAACAGGTAAAGGGTTTAGTCGAACTGTTTTGCCAGTTACATTGGCTTTGTATACTTCTTTTAGTTCGTTTAGTAAGATTGGCATCGACCAACCATCAGCAGCAATATGATGAACCACCAAAATCAGCTTTTCCGCTTTCTTGTCGGCATCGACTAAAACTGCCGCGCGCAGCATATAGTCTACCTTCAGATCAAACGGTTGGGTAATATATTGGGCGATGTGTTGGGCGATTATTTCTCCCTCATCACCACTCTCAATTATGCTGAGCTTCCAGCATTACTTATTGACGTATTCTCAGTAATGAAGGTAATTTCACCTTTATCTTTTTTAATGGTCGGACGCCGCGCAGTCACCGTAAAGTTATTTATTTCGGTCACTGCAGGTAAAAGATTGATCGGCCCCATCTGCAAATCCCCACTAACCTCAACAGGAACAAACTTTGACTTGTGTTCCAATAGTCGAAACTCAACCAAAAAGTTTCCTGCTTCACTTTTTAAGAGGAAGGCACCAGCATCGTCAGCAACAGTTCCTAAAACCAAATTACTATCGACCGATGAACGTAATACAACATTCGCAAAAGGAGCTGGACCTTTTTCACTTTCACTATAAACTGAACCTGTAATTTCGAACGACTGGCCTAACAATACGCATGGCAGCAAAATCAAACAAATGAATGTCAACGAATAAGCAAGGGGTATTGCTCTCATTTTTGTAATAAGCTTTAGGTTAAATGCGCAGCAAAGATAGTTTATACTGCATCACCTCAAATATTTTTGCACACATAATTTCGCATTACACCAACATTGTTTCGAAAAACTATCGTTATCCAATTATTATTTCCAAAACAAACATTTAACCTTCTATCTGTTACGAACTAAAACCTAGTTTCAATGAACGCTCTACTAATTGAAAACTCAACAATTATTTAACATTAGACCGGCAAACTAACTTAGGATATCTGCCATGAATTCGCGTACCCTATTCGCAACTCCCCGATTCATCATCTTAGCAACCTCAGAAACATCCTCCACGACCCTCTGGTAAATTTGTAAACTCATAATTGGCCTTTTACGAGCTAGATCGCAATAGGAAACATTCGTATTTATTATAACTTTGCAAGCTTGATTACCAGATAATAGGCAGCAACAAAAACAGTTTATAACAACGCAGCCAAGTTACTTTGCAATTCGTGTTCAAGCTGAATCAAATATGAAGACTCAAACCAGCAATTCTACAATACAGATCAGCAAGTCACGTTTTTTCCTCTTGGGATTGGCAATCCTTTGTATTCCTTACTGTTGCTGGTTGTATCTAGGTGCAAATTCATACATCACCATCCACGACAACCTTGATCACCAATTCGTGTACATCCAACAGTTATTAAATTCTCCAAATCTATTTGGATTCAATTTAGACGGTCAAATTGAAAGCGTCATGCACGGGGTACCCCGCACCTTTTATCGCTCGGGTTTTTCGATAACATTTTTGCTTTTTGCCCTATTCAAACCAATTACTGCATACATTATTCAACACTTTATAGTTCACCTCATCGGCTATGGCGGCATGTTCCTTCTGCTAAGCAGCCGATTCATTAAAAGCAACAATTTACTTGTGCTTGTAACTGCAATTTGCTTCGGCGCAATATCCTATACACACATTCAGTGCGCAGCCTCAATTGCAGGCCAACCAATCCTTCTATTTGCCTTTATGAACTTGTTAGAAGGGCAAAAGAAACACTACAACTGGTTCATAATCATACTTTTTCCATTTTTCTCTTTCCTGCCTGTAACGTTACCATTTATGCTCCCAATTCTTGCTTTGTTGGGGTTCTATTCCTGGCGCAAATCAAAACAAATCCCTTGGATTTTTCTTGCAGGCATGTTATTGCTAATTGGAATAAATGTTTTAGTCGAATTCAATTTGTTGTATGCTTCCTTTTTCTCTGATATACAATCTCACAGGACAGAATGGAACAAAATTGTTCTAAATGGCGGGCTTCCAAATTTGATTGACTTATGCTATTTGATTTTTAACCGACTAATGTATACGCAATACCACTCTGGCACCTTATCGGCTATTCCGATACTAATTTCCTGTGTTTGGTTTTTTATTCAGAAAAAACGAAGCTCAATCATTTTGTACTTATTGACCCTGGCTCTAGCAATCGTTTGCTGGGAAATCATCAGTGACTATCTAACCTATAAACTTTCGGAAAAGATATCTTTTCTAAAAACATTTAACGTCCAGCGATTTTATTATTTATCTCCCTTCGTATGGCTACTGCTATTTGCAATCACTTTGAACGAACTTAGCTTAGACTCTTTGAAAAAGAAGCTTACAGCTGGTCTTTTGATCTTGGTGTCTTTTGCAATCATTCTAAATGGTAACGGACAATTGATGGATAACTCTAAACTAATTTTAGGAATTCAGAATAAGACGACGCCAACATTTCAGCAGTTCTATGACACCGAGCTGTTCGCAATAATTAAAGATGACTTAAATATCAGTAAATGCCCCCCTACTGAACGTGTAATCTGCGTTGGTTTACACCCAAGCGTAGTGCAGTACAACGACATTCCAACACTTGACAGCTATCAAAACAACTACCCCCTTGAATATAAGCATGCATTCCGTAAAATAATCGCTACAGAACTTGACAAATGTCCGGAACTTAAATCCTATTATGACTATTGGGGCAGTAGATGTTACGCCTTTTCCTCCGAACTGAAAAAGCAATACTTGTGGGATAAGACTTCCGAGAAGGTTATCGAAAACTTGGAGTTTGAATGGGACTCTTTATTGAAAATGGGTGGTAAATACATCTTGTCGTCGGTGGCAATCGATATTGGCAATCATCCAAGATTAAAGCTGGTAAACGATTACAGCTTACCAAATTCGTACTGGAGAATTTACGCCTACCAGGTGATATAATTCAATAAAGTGCAAGGCATATCACAATTGGAATCGGTGCCAAGGCTACAATCCTAAATATCCTAAACCCTTTAGAGTGTGAATTGATTCGCCGAAATAAATCTAAAACCACAGGCGCTGAGACATTGGCTAAATTGTAAATGCGTTTCAACAACAACCAACCATTAATGTTACGGTAAGACCAACTAATTACCGGGGTTATAACCCATAGTAAAACTGGTAACCACCAAAGTGCTTTCAATGATTTATTTGGAACTATTATTTTCCAAATACCACGCACAAACCCCGCCGAAACAATACAGGCAAGAAATGCATAAATCTTATCGACATAAAACCCATTTCCGAGCAGATCGTAGGTTAAACTTTGCAAAATAAAAGCCAACGGAGGGTGCTCATGAAAATCTTTCATGATGGTTTGAGAAAAAGAAAGCTCCCAGTAAGTTCCAAAACCATTTGCCAGATTGTGGGCAATAGCAGAATAGATTAGCCCATCCATAAACATGCCTTCCTGAAAAAGCTGCGGAACCATTAGGCACAATAGAACCGACATAGTCAACACCTTAAAACACTGGCTAACGGTGATCTTCATGTTGTAAATACAACCAACTAAAACTGGTCACGCTTTTTAATAAGATACTTTATTCCAAGTACCGTAACTATTATAATTATTGGTATTCGCATCAAACCACGCAATCCTGGAATTAATACAGCAACAAGCATTAATACCCCGAAGATTAATATTAATGGATCAATTCTCTTCACTCTGTAAAGATAGGGATGGATAAAATTCGTACGTGAATTTTGTAATGGTGATAAGATTTGTTTCCATGTCCTTGGAAAGCAAAGCTTTCATTAAAAACGTAGTTTCGTCATAAATCACCTCGCGGTGCCACTCGTGCTTACTTCCTTTAAACAAGTCATACTCCGTTAAATTTCCAGCTTCATCATAGCCATAAACATATCGGTCAAGTGGACTTGAACTGTTGCGTTGATTTACAATTTTCTCCGACACCAAACCTTGCTCGTTATAATTGTAAATAATACTAGTCAATCGGCGACTAATTATCATTCGTTTTTCAGATTTTAACAAGTAGCCAAGACTATTGTAATAGACTGTCTCTTCCATGTATTTTCGTCCGTAGTTGTTGAACGTAATTGTCTTGAACACGGTATCAGAAAGCTTCTTTATCTCGAAAGATTTGCCAGTTATTTCGTATTGTTTCCCTAGTTTAAACTCATATTTAGACCTACCAATATTCTCATCTCGGCAGTAACGTTCGGATGCCAAATTCCCGGCCGAACCCCAAACATAATTATAGGAATGAAACCCATGGTTGTCGCTTCTTCGTTTGGTTATCAAACGACTGCTATCGTCGTACAGGAAATTGACCATAATGGTGTCCATGGTGGACAAACCACGAAAGTATGTGTCGTATTTTTTTGTCAATTGGCCTAATTTACCAAATTCGTAGCAGGAAACTTTGCCACTGTTTTTGATACGGGCCAGTTCTTTTTTTGTTGAAATTTCGCCAGAGATTTTAAGAATCTTGTTTCGGGCTATAAACTCCTCATTAAAAAAGTCGTCACTAGAGAAAACATCGCCATTCTCATTGTCGATCATCTGTCCAAAAACCAATTGTGGTATTAAGATGATCAACCACATCAATTGCAAAAAATTATATCTCAATTTATTGTCGCTCTTCATGAATTGTTCTAAGTACCTCTTTAGCTTTCGAAATCGGAGGCAAACATACGTTGTTCCTACAAACATAAAACACTGTTTGACCATCGATTAGTTTATTTTTTAGCAACGGAATACTTTCCGATTGCGCATCCCCAGCAACAAGGATGTTAATTCCATAATCCTCATGAAGCTCTTTCAATCCACTCTTCGCTTCTTTTCCAACGATCATAACATCGTAATAAGTATAAACGTGGTGTAACAATAACATTGCCCAATTAGAGTGGCCTTCGGGATAGTTTTCCATACTTGGCAGCACATTACTCAACATTTGGTCACTTACTTTTGAAAAATGTTCATTTTGAAAATAGTGTCCCAAATAAAACAAACACTTGGCCAAGGAAGAATTAGAGGCTGGATTCACGTTATCATGAATTTCTTGAGATTTGGCTACAAGTTTTTCTCCGCTCCTACTCGTAAAATCGAACAGACCCGAATTCTCGTCATAAAATTGATCCATCACATAGCTGGTCAACGCCTTGGCTTCCTTTAACCATTTCACTTCTAGAGTAGCCTGATACAGGCCAATCAGTCCATCTATGGTAAAACAATAATCCTCTAAAAATCCATCAATTTTCGCCACACCGTCTTTGTAACTATGGAACAGACCACAATCTTCTTTCCGCATGGTTTTTAGAATGAAATTGGCAATTTGTTCCGCTTGCCGTAAATATTTAGGCTCATCTAATGCCTTACTTGACGCCACATAGCCAGAAATTAACATCCCGTTCCAGCTAGTTAGAATTTTATCATCTAATCCGGGGCGAATGCGATTTTCTCTGACCTTCAAAAGCTTCGCATTCCAACCATCTACCCACTCATAGAGATCTTTCAAAGACTCGCCAGACGCAATCAATTCCTGATCCGTTTTGGTACGTAGTAAAATGTGGTGACCTTCCCATTCCGTAGCTCTTCCAATATCATAGTAATTTGCAAA
Organism: Flavobacteriales bacterium; assembly: GCA_020631555.1. GTDB lineage: Bacteria > Bacteroidota > Bacteroidia > Flavobacteriales_D > Parvicellaceae > JAHDGY01. The sequence goes on from JAHDGY010000048.1 coordinate 9,084, forward strand.
AGCGCCGTAATCATTGCCTAAAACCTCCTTAAGCTCGGTTTTTGACCAAACGTAAAACTTACCCTCTTCACCTTCGCTATCCGCATCGAGAGCCGAATAAAATCCTCCGCTTGAATCCCGCAGTTCTCTTTCCAAAAATTCAATCGTCTGTCGAATCACCCGCTCATGCATCGGATTTTTTGTAGCCAAAAATGCCTCTGAATACAATTCTAACAACTGAGCGTTATCATACAACATCTTCTCAAAGTGAGGGACTTTCCAGTAACCATCTGTTGAGTACCGGGCAAAGCCACCACCAACTTGATCATAAATTCCTCCCATCGCCATTTTGTTAAGCGTAAGAATTACGAAATCCTCAACTGAACTGTTATTACTTAATCTAGCATATCGCAACAAAAACAAATAATTATTGGGAAGCGGAAATTTTGGCGCCCTGTTGGGGCCTCCATCAAAATGATCAAATTCTTTAGACCAATTCTCTACCAAATCGTGAACTTCCTTCTGGTCAAACTTTCTTTGAAGTGTAAGTTTCGGTAACAATTGCGTTTGCTCGATTCCTTGTGTTAGATTTTCTGCGTAACGCTCAAATTGCCTTTGGTTAATGCGATACTTGTTGTCCAATTCAGCCAAAACCTTCAGCCAATCCGACTTTCGAAAATAAGTTCCACCGTAAACTGGTCTGCCATCTGGCAAGGCGAAACAATTCAATGGCCAACCTCCAGACTTTGTCATTAACTGAACCGCCGACATGTAGATCTGATCAACATCGGGTCGTTCTTCCCGATCGACCTTTACGCACACAAAATTATTGTTCATCACCTCAGCTACCCGTTGATCCTCAAAAGACTCGTACTCCATAACATGGCACCAATGACATGCTGAATAACCAATACTAATCAGTAACAATTTGTTTTCCTTTTTAGCCTTCTCAAACGCCTCTTCTCCCCATGGATACCAATCAACAGGATTGTGCTGGTGCTGTAGCAAATAAGGGCTGGTTTCGTTAGACAATCGGTTCTTTTGTGCGCTTTTCAAATTATGCGTTTTAAACGACCCATTAGTTTTATCCTGAGCCAAAATTGGACACGAAACTATTAATATCCCAAAGTATAATATGGCTAAATTGAACTTCATGTTAAGGCTAGCGCAGTGCTGAATTTAAGATTAAATCCATGATCCTCATAAAATCGAAAAGCCAACTATCTAATAGGTAAGATAGTTTTCGAATCGGTGTACACCAAAAACTGCTCCACTTCTTTAGCCGTTATTTGTCGAACCAATTCACCATAAACCCGAATCTGCTGCGCATGGTCGGGCCGAGGCTGACCGGTTTTGTAATCAATGACCACCGATTTGTTCGTATAATTAATGATGCGGTCCGGTCGAAACACTTTCCCTCCAGAAATGATTTCGCGCTCACAAAGTACGGTTCCGTTACCGTCAAACCATTTAGTAAAAATGGGGTCACTAAATAATCCATTCAAATCCTTCTCAACCTGATGCATCATCTCCTGATTGGCCGTTCCTCTGCGCAAAAAGTACTGAATAACATCCTGACGATCGCTGTAATGCTCAATTCTAGACAAAACAGAATGCAACAAATTTCCATAACGTAATGCTTCCGAAAGGTCTTCTGAAGCATCTTCGTTTCTCAGCCACGTTTCAGTCCACTCGGTACTCACTTCCAACTTTCTACTCGATTCTATTCCCACAATACCGTACTCGTCAGTCTGCTCGGAAACCTTTTCTTCAGCAACATTTGCATGCCGTTCTCCCTCTACTAATGCGTCTCTACCAGAATGGAATGATGGATGGTTTTCCAAATACGGATTTAAGTATTTGGAAATTCTATTGCCAGTTCTGCGGTCAGAAATCATGATCAAGCGACTTTCTGCTCGAGTTGTAGCAACATACAGTAAGTTCAGATTGTCCAATAATTGCCGAGCATTTTCCTGCTCTACAATTGCCGCATATTTGGTTCCAGCCAGTTTACTTTTTGCCATGGGCAACACCGAATACTGTGGCCCCTCCACCTCATCGTTCAACTTAACCCAAGTATTTTCTGTTTTTGTGGTCAATTGCCAGTTACAAAACGGAATTATTACCACCGGATACTGCAATCCTTTCGACTTGTGAATCGTTATTATCTCAACCGCATCGGACTGTCCCGCACTACTTACGGCTAGTTTTGACCTATTCTCTTCCCAATATTGAAGAAACTGATACAAGCTATCACCGTATCGCTTTGAAAATTGTAGAACTTGCTCTAACAGGCCTTCAAGGAAAGGTCGGTTATGTTCACCAAGTCGAAACGAGCGAATGATCTCTTCCACCTTGGCGTACAAATGAAGCGAGGAGCTGTTAGCCGGAAATAAAACAATCCCCTTGGAAACAAGATATTTGTTGAAATCCAATTTAATTTCACGAGAATTGGGGTTAAACATTTTAAATTGAATCAACACATCATGCAAACAATCCGGCTCTTCCAATATTTTGATAATCTCTATTTGATCGCGTACACTGTGGGCATCAATGTAAAGCCGCAGAAAATGAATAACTAACCTAACATCGCTGGAAGATTCTAAAAGCAAACTATCTGAAGAAATCACATCAATTCCGTTTTCCAACAGAAAATCGGCCAATCGCAATCCCGAAAATCTTGTTCTCACGATAATTGCAATATCTGCCAGACTAAAGCCATCCTCTAAGGCCTCTCGAATACCGGTTAAAGTTCTTTGGAGATGTCCGTCTTCCGTATCTTCTTTTGCATCGATAATCTCGGCCCGCACATAGCCATCGGGTGCATTAGCCTTGAATTTTTGTTCCAATCCGGAATAAATTGGTTTTAACTCTTCATTCAAATTCAGGGCCAGTGTTGCGTACATTTCATTGTTGAAGGACACTACTTCCTTAGATGACCGAAAATTGGTGTCCAGCACTGCGCTTTTGTAGTATTGACTCAGCGACTTTTCAAACTCCGCTAAATAAGGCTTATTCTGACGACCAAAGATTTTTGGCAATTCAGAAAACTGCTCTACTTCTCCTCCTCGCCATCGGTAAATTGCCTGCTTACCATCCCCCACCAATAAGTTGTAATGGCCCATAGACAGTGAATTATCCACCAAAGGCAATAAATTTTGCCACTGCAAAATGGAATTATCCTGAAACTCATCGATCAGAAAATGCTTATAACGATTTCCTATCTTTTCATAAATAAAAGGCGCTGGTTCTTTATGAATAATCTCAGCAACTTTTTTGTTGAAATCTGAAATCAGAACCAATCCAGCACCGTCCTTAATCTCCTGGACAATTTTATTAACCTCATTTAGAACAGAAAGCCCATAAATATTCTGTCGAAGAACCAAAAACAATTGATAGTCTTGACCAGAATTTTGCGCCAAATTCTCAATTTCACAGTATTTCTCGGCAAGAGCGCTGGCAATCCCAGTAATCGCATCCGCGTCTGTGCCATTCTTTTTTGACCAGACATTTTCTCCAATGGTCTTTTGCACATACCGGTTTGGTTCCAATTTGCTAAAATCTTTTTTGGCAATACGATTGAAATACCCTCCAATACCATTCTTCCCGTAGTAGAAAGAAGCCAAATCAACCCCGGCATCGTTAATCACTTGCATTGCCTCGGCACCCAATTTGGAAATCGTCGCCTCAAAACGCGCAATTCTTTCACCAAGCTCTTTTCGAATGTTCTTAAAATCTTGAATCGTAAAATCCGCAAGCTCGCCGAGTGCCTGTTCATGTCCTTCTTTCAGCAGAATTTTTGCAATTCCGTAGATATCATTTTCAATATCCCAGCTTTTCTCTTCGTCCGACTTGGCAATTGCAAAATCGGTCAAAAGTTGACTTAATTCTGGATGCGACCCAATTTGAGCTATTAATTGTTCAATCCCATTTCTTAGAAGCCCCTCAGAGTCCATTTCCACCTGAAAATCGGCAGCAACGTCCAAATCTTTGGCAAACGAACGGATGACCCTATACACAAACTTATCTATGGTCAGAATACTCAATTCGGTGTAGTTATGCAGAATTATCTCTAACCTTTTCGTCGCTCGTTCCTGCAATTCTTCTGGCGACAACTTAGTCTGCTCCGAATACAAGTTGACAAGAAATTGGTCTTGGTTTTTAATCAATGCCTTTAGAACCAAAAGTACACGTTCCTTCATTTCGTTGGCAGCCTTGTTCGTAAACGTCATGGCAAGAATGCTTCTGAAAGCAAATGGATTGTCGTCCATTAGAATTAGCTTTAAATACTCTAAAACCAACGTAAACGTTTTGCCCGAACCGGCGGATGATCGATATACTTTAAAAGTGCCCAATGCGATAAATGTATGAATTAGGGCTTGAATCAAATGAATGTTCGCCCTATCTTTGTTCATTCAACTGGACAAAAGGAATCTAAATTTAGTATAGCATGCAACTGTACAATAAATTAAGTGCCACAGAAAGAGCCAAATTGATAGATGATGCAGGTGAAGACCGTTTAACGCTATCGTTTTATCAATATGCACACATTGGCAATCCCGAAATTTTTCGAAACTACTTATTCGTAAACTGGGACTCGTTAGGAGTTTTGGGGCGAACCTACGTTGCCAAAGAAGGCGTAAATGCTCAAATATCACTGCCAGCTAACAGGTTTACAGAGTTTAAAAAGCATTTGGACTCCGTACCATTTTTGAACGGAATCCGCCTAAATATTGCACGACAACAAGACGACAAGTCTTTCTTAAAGCTGAAGATCAAGGTAAAGGATAAAATTGTTGCAGACGGACTAAATGATGAGACCTTTGACGTTACAGACAAAGGGGTTCATGTTGGGGCACAACAATTCAACGATCTGCTCGACGACAAAGACACCATTTTGGTGGACATGCGCAATCATTACGAAAGTGAAATCGGGCATTTCGAAAACGCTATTACACCAGACGTTGATACGTTTAGAGAGTCTTTGCCCATTATCGAAGAAGATCTTGCAGAACACAAGGAGGATAAAAACCTGGTAATGTATTGTACCGGCGGAATTCGCTGCGAAAAGGCGAGTGCTTACTTTAAACACAAAGGCTTTAAAAACGTGTTCCAGCTAGAAGGGGGCATAATTGAATATGCCCGTCAGGTAAACGATGAAAATCTAGAAAACAAATTTAAGGGCCAAAACTTTGTGTTCGACCACAGACGTTCTGAACGGATTTCTGACCATGTAATTGCACATTGCCATCAATGCGGAGAACCGTTTGACCAGCATGTGAATTGTCTGAACCAAGCCTGTCACTTATTATTCATCCAATGTCCCAAATGCCAGGAGGCAATGGAGGGGTGTTGTTCAGACGAATGCAAAGAAATCAACCGGCTGTCAGAAGAGGAGCAAAAGGAGCTGAGAAGAGGAAAATCGGTGAGTAATAAAATATTTAAAAAGGGAAAATCGGAAGTGTTGAAATTTAAAAAAACTGCTCCACGGACTGGCATTTAGAAGACTGAAGCGAATGGCTATATTTAAGGCTCATTCCATTTCGAAATGAAAATTAAGCATGCACGATTAGACATAATAAATATAGGATTCATCGTTCTATCCCTAATTTTAGTGTGTCTATTTGGTAGTGTCCAGATTAGTGTGTCTGGTTATTGCTGGAGTTTTCAATAATTTAATAAGTCCATTATCAAAATTTAGGTTCAAATTTAAAATTGTGAATTGGGTATTTATAAGCATCCTGCACGTTCTACTAGAGTTCCCCTTGAATATTCGCTCAATCCAATTTTTGTTTGACTTTTTACGGCGTAAACTAGCGCGCTAAGATTTTCACCTCAATCCGCCTGTTTTTGGCCCTACCTTCCTCCGTAGAATTAGTGAAAATAGGTTTTTGCTGACCATAACCTTTGTACTCAAGCCGATTGAAAGGTATCCCAAATTTCTGCAAATAATTGTGAATCACCCAAGCCCTACTTTTTGATATTTCCATGTTTTTATCCCAAGTTCCAGAAATATCCGTGTACCCCCCTATTTCAAATTTATAGTTGGGATTAATTGTCATAAATCGCAGTAACTGATTTACCGGACCAACGTTTGAATCATTCAATATTGCGTTGTAGGCTGGAAATTCTACACCTTCCAAAATAAATGAGCTCCCAATCGGAATCGTATCGATATTCTGAAAAGTATGACCGGCATTAAACGGGTACAATACTTCAACCGTGTCTACCTTCTTTTTAGCAGGTTTTTTATAATCAGTAAGTCTATCCGAAGAACCTCCTTTTTTTCGCAATAGTTTAACCTCTATTCTTCGGTTATCTTCCCTTCCACGTTTAGATTTATTGCTAGACACAGGCTTGGTATCCCCATACCCTTTATAACGCAACTGTTTTTCGGGAATGCCTTTTGTTATCAAGTACTCAACGATAAACTTTGCTCGCTTATGGGACAGCCGTTGGTTCCTCGACGAACTGCCGACATTATCCGTATGCCCGCCAATTTCCACCTTAAAATCAGGCCTATTTTTTAGTGCTTTCTCCAAAATTTCCAAATTCTCAATATTCTCAGGACTCTTCAATTCGTACTCATTCTCATCATACTCTATCCCCGACATGATGAATTTACTCCTTACGTGAACCGCTTCCGGAACTATCAACATATGTTCCAGCACCATTTTATGCTTTCTTTTGTCCACAACCTCCGGCATTGGCGCACACGCAACCCCAGAAATACTTTCATCAATTTTCAACTCCGGATAAGGCTTGAAGTTCATAATCTTACTTCGAATCTTATTGTATCGAGGGTTCTTATTCGCTCCATCTGTAGCCAGATCCCAATACTTAACAGCTTCTGGACCAGATATTCCACAAAATTGACGCAAGCACAGAGCAGATACCAAACCAGATGCGTGCCAACCATTCCAACAATGCAAATACACCGGCCCCACAGAATCGCTAATCGCGCTAGCGCGAACGAGTTTTAGCAATTCATAAATATCCTTATCGTCGTGATAATCGAGCTGAACGTATTTCATCTTATTCGTTCCAGACCTATCGCACTGACAGTTTACTTTTGTTTTTGCTGTTTTCCAATTTCGGGTATACAAGTAGACTGAAGTTGAAAATCCTTCCGAACACAAATTACTTAAGCCATCTTCAGGCAAGGGATTATTGTTGTGTCTTTTATTCTTCTTGTGAAAATAATTGTTTGCTCCTCCTCGGTAAGCAATCCCATGGAGTACAGGGCGTATATTTCGCGTTCCATACAAATTCTCAAACCCGTTACCCCAGTTATCCACAATCTTGCTAGTCAAATCAAACGAACCGTAACGAACTTTATAATATTCAATTTTCCGCTTATTAAGATTCAGCGTATGGTCCAAGCGGTACTTAGAGCCCAGTTGATCTGCAGAAACTTGACCAAGTAACGTTAATCCTTGAATCAAACAGAAGATAGATGTCGTGTATTTATAAATACAAAATCGCATGAGATACTTAATCTATGGGCATTTACAAAAATAGAACCGTTATTCAGGTTCTTAACCAAACTGGAAAAAAAATTACCGTTTACTAGCCTAAAATTGCTTTAAAACTGCCAAAACTCTTTCCAAATATGATTTTCCAAAAATATTCAAATGAACTAAAACGGGATACAACTGACTAAATTGCAATCGGTTTTTCCAACCACTTTCCATCGGAAATTGGTTTTCGTAAGAGCCATAGAACTCGGTTTCAAAACCACCAAATAACAAACTCATTCCGATGTCCATTTCTCGGTGTCCAAAATAAACGGCCGGGTCAATTAATACAGCTTCACCTGTAGAATTGCATAAAAAGTTGCCAGACCATAGGTCGCCATGAAGCAATGCCGGTGGTTCTTTAGGATAAATGTTAGCAAGTTGAGAACATAAATTATCCATTGCCTTCAAACTTTGTCGAGGCATCAATCCGGCATCATAGGCTCGCTTTGTTTGGGGAATCAGCCTAGCTGTCGTATAGAATTCGGACCAAGTATCTCCCAGGGTGTTGGTTTGATGCAGAGGGCCAATGTAGTTATCATGATCTAACCCAAAATTTGGACTTGAAACTCGATGAAGCTCTGCTAATTGCTCTCCAAACTGACTCCAAAAAGGACTCGCTGGACTTTGCTCTTCAACGTACTCCAAAACCAAATATTCGGTTTCGTTGAATAGACCTTGCAACATGGATTTGGCAATCCCAACGGTTGCGGACTCTCTTAACAAATTCAAACCCTCTGACTCTGACCGCAGCATGTTTGGAAACACCTTAGCATTTGTGCACTTAATTACAAATGACCTGTCGGGATTACTGATAACATAAACTTGACTGGCTTCACCGGACGAAATTAAACGAGAAGAAAAACTTTTGACTTCCAGAGCTTCTTCAAGAAAACTTATAAATTGTCCGTCAAGCATTTACTTATTCTTCTGTTGTTGTTCTCTCTCGAGAATCTTTCGGCGTACAAACCTTCTACCTAGATAACCGAACAAAGGAATAACAGAAACTATATAGTACGATCGACCAACAAAAAAACCGTCTTTGAGACTTATGTACGTGGCAACAATTAACGATGCGACAAAAACAACAAGCCAAAATTTTTCCATGAAAGTGTCAATCTTCGCCATAAACAAAATTTATTGAGGCTCCTTATAATTAACTCGGCCCCGTCGAATTCTTTTCAATTTGTACTTCGTAAAATTAAGATTTGAAACCACCCCATCTTCTCCAGCAATGGTTCCATTCTTGGTACTTACGGTAACTAATTCGTCTGTACGAATTGAATCCTTGTCCAGAAAAATATTCAGTAGATCGGTATCCAATCGGTCACCTTTCTGATTTTTGAAGATCACACTATCTTCCACCACTAACACATTGGTTTCTCCATAAAGAACACCCTTTTTGGCTTTGAGCTCAGAGACTGTAGCTCCCGTACTATCGCTAAACAATATTTTCAAACCAAGTGGCCATTCCCGCCGAATCGAATTTTCCTCTCGGTAATCTTCCATCCTCGGCGTAACAACTTCGAGCTGAATTTGCCCTTCATCGCTGTAGGTTTCTCGCACGTCTTCAGAAACTTGAAATGGCGCTTCTACCTGATCTTTTTTAGTTAGTTCCTCAACCTCTTCTAAACTATTAGAGCAGGCAATCAGGAGCGCACACACTCCGACAATACCTGCTCTAAATTTCAAAGTATATAAACTCGGTCTCACACTATGAAGCGGCCCGAACTTTAGTACTCTCGCCAATCCAACAACCAATATTGAAGTTGGCACCATCTTTTTTACCAGCTACAAACAAATCTTGTTTGCTTGGAAACTGCTTTTTCCAACTAACTAGCTTTTTACGATACTTTTTCTTTTTCGCATCGTCTCCAGCCTTCGCCAAAGCCTGTTGCATATAATCAGATCCTAACCAATATACTGCTTGTCTTGCCAACTTGGTATCTCCACATTTAGTCCCCCCAGCAACGTATGCAACTCCGATAATGAAGTATGCCTCCGAATTATCGGAATTGATCTGCTTTAGTTTTTTACCATACTTGGCCGCCTGAGGATATTTCTTAATTGCAAGTGAGGTTGCGGCTACTTTGTGAGTATACTTCTCCAAATTTTCACAATCTGCGCAAGCGTCAAGAGCCTTTTTGAACCATTCAACCGCTTTTTTCAACTCATCATTGTCTGCGTGCGCCAAACCAATGTTGTATGCGGCATCAGCAGAAGGATTACTCTCGTACATGGCCGAAGCTACCTCAATAAAAAGAGGCTCTCTTACCCAACCTTTTTTCTCTAATATTTCAAGAATTTTCAGTTGATTTTCACTTTTGGCAGCTGCTTCTAATTCTTTCACATCGTTATTCAAAGTTTGTAAAACGGGAAGCACTTCTTCTTTTGTTCCGTACTTAATAAAGAGAGCATCCATTCCTGCTTGAGTCTTGGTCCAAGCAATCTTTATTTTTTCATTGGAAGCCTTTTTGATGTTCTCTTCGCAATACTCACTAAGCACAAGGTATTCCTCCAAAAGCGGCTTAACATCAGACAACTTTCTTCGGAAAACAATTTCCAGAGATTTGTAATAATAGTTTATCGTGCTTGGATTCGATTTTCCCTGCAACGAATCGATGGCTTCTTTCATTAAATCACGAGCCTTCTCAATATCCACCTGACGTTTCAATAATATTTGTGATCCATATCCAGAGAGGAAAACTGGCTTACGACCAAAATTCTCAATAGCTTGTTCGTAAACAGTGAATAGTGTATCAACGTAAGGCTTCGCAGACTCTTTATCCATACCTTTCATCATCTTCTTAAGAATATATACTCCATTGGTGTACAAATTCTTCTTGTACTGAGGACATGATTTCTGCGCCAGTTTCCAAAATGGCCACGCCTCAGCATATTGTTTATTTCTCAAATAATCAGAATACAGTGCAACATTTTTCCTGCAATTGGTACTATCACTTCCCCAGTTTGGCTTTTCCTTTTGAGCGAAAGAACTCACCCCAAAAGCCAACATCATACATGCTAAACTTAACCCTTTCATATGTTAATTAATTGTATTTTCTTTTGTAAAACCACTTATCATACCTTGTTGGACTAAATGTCAGCCCAAGGCTTAAAGCTACATAACGTTCTTCAATTAAACCATTTGCCGTACTACCCCGCTTTCCAACTCTAGCAGCAAACTGCAAATTTGATATTGAACGTTGCCTCGCATTCGGAAGCGGCATCCCAATCCCAAAAGTTATGCCATAATCCGATAATTCCTTACCATCAACTTGGATCGGAAGCTCTTCAAGGCGAGCGCCCACGCGGTATGAGGACTTTTGTAAAACATTTTTATTTTTGTCCAAAAGATTGCTCGTTGGCTTAAATTGAATTCCCCCCGAATAGCAAAATCCAGAGCTCACCAACTCATCGGTACTGGTCTCCCCGCCAAACACCTCACGATAATCTCCCCAGCTTCGATAAGCACACTCACCTGCTATTAACAATCTGTCGTTAAAGTCAAAGGAAACACCTGCACTTATGACTGCCGGTAGAATTACATTACCATCTTGAGCAAGCACAGACTCTATCGTATCCCTACCAATAGGGTCTCCATTAGAAGCTGTTTCATAATTATATGCTATGTAATCCCTATCTCCCCAAAACTCAGATTCTATTCGATAAGTAAGCCCAACAGTGGCGCTAATCTTTTCAAACAGCCCAATCTGACTATTGTAAACCTTCTCGTTGACCACATTTCTCAATTCTTGCCGAAAAAGCACTCCAGCATCATAAGAAAATCCACGTAGTTTGAAATTCTCTTCCACACGAGTGTGCAAAGTAAAAGGGGCAGCAAACACTACCTCACGAACCCGAAAAATGTGACCAAACAAAAAATTAACGTTCGAGCCAATTGACAATCTGGTCTTTAAACTATCTTTTCCAATTAGATTCACTCCCACTCCTAAAAGAGCCTTGTTCAATCCTCCTTCGCCAGAAAACGCATTAAGGTACTCCCCTATTTGCTCGTTCGTTTTCTTTTCAACGATCTGATATCCGACAGAACTGTATGGTGCGGTTCCGAAAACGACACCCAATCTATTTTTGATCGGAATACCAACCATTATGTGCTCTACACCAACTGAATTGGCACTCGACTGTTTGTTCCCAATCTGACGTTCGACATGATAGGATCCTGCACCAAAGCTGAACAGGGGTCTGTACTTTTGCATGTAGCCATAACTAGCAGGGTTGCTCAAATTAATATTGAACTTATCCCCCAGAGCTGTTGCACCGCCTAGCCAATTGTAAGCAGGAGTGTTAGCTGTTGATAAATCTCCCAATGCAAATCGCGAATATGGCGATGTACTCACCTGTCCGATCGCAGAAAAACGAAGGAGCAGAAAAAATATGGATATAAATTTAATACTACTGCGCATTGAAATTTAGCACTTTGTTTAAACCGCGAAGCGTTAACCAGCGATCTGCAAAGATGCTATTTTTTCTAGAAAATCCTTTGTCATAAAATAAGTCTCCATCACCTCCGGTAAAAACAACCTTTAAATTTGGATACAAGGTTTCAAATCTATTGATCATCCCATCAATTTCCGCTAAAGTTCCGTTAACAACACCAGACACTATGCTTATTGTTGTTGAACTGCCAATAAATTCAGCATTGCTGGAATAATCGATTAACGGGAGCTTGTCTGTAAAGGCATTTAACGCTTTAAACTTCATCTTTAAACCAGGAGCAATCGTACCACCTTCGTACACCCCATTGCCATTAACTAAGTCAAGCTTAATACATGTCCCAACATCTACAACAAGAACAGACTCATTTGGAAACCTCCCCGATGCCCCAATTACGTTGGCCAAACGATCCATGCCCAAAGTCTCAGGTGTTTTATAATGATGTATTATCGGAATCGGAGTATGGTGATTCAGTGCAAAACAAAGTTTAGCCCCCTTTGAACTTAAAAACTGACCAAGCGCATCGTCAATTACTGAACCTACAATTACTTGCTGGATATTAAATTCTAGAAATAATTCATCAACAACAGTTGTAACACCTTTCCGGTCAACTATTTGCACATCGGCTATCTCATCCGCCTGGAAAACCGCAAGTTTGCACGCAGTATTCCCAAGATCAAGAACTAAATTCATCCAATAATTCGTGTTAATTGATGCATGATTGGTAAAGAAAAGTAATTACACGCGAAAGTTCCTTGCAGTTGAAAAAAAAATATTGCTACATTTGTCGCCCATTGTGGGGGTGCCTTAGCTCAGTTGGTAGAGCAATGGACTGAAAATCCATGTGTCCCTGGT